>NZ_JBBKBG010000009.1:0-75513 GCF_037892545.1 Pseudogracilibacillus sp. ICA-222130 | reverse complement strand
ACGGATGGAATAGGCTTTTTTTTCAAAGGTAACATAAATAAAAACTGTGAAAGCTCTCATATGGGAGCTTTCACAGTATAGTATATGGTGAAAAAATAAGATGTAGTTCTGAAACGCTCATCATAAACTAAAAAATTCTAGCTTACGATTAAATCATATCCATTGTATTCGGTTCTCGACCACGGCGTTCATTTTTATCGATGGAGGCAATCCGTTGCATATCCTCTTCATCTAAACTAAAATCAAATAATTGGAAATTTTCTTCGATACGATTCGGTGTAATAGATTTTGGAATAATAATCGTATTTCTTTGTATATGCCATCGCAGAATGATTTGTGCCGGAGATTTACTATATTTTTCGGCAAGCTTTACAATCGTTTCGTCTTGTAATACAGCCCCTCTTGATAATGGACTCCATGCTTCTAAATAGATATCGTGTTGTTCACAAAAGGTTTTTAATTCATTTTGTTGGAAGTATGGGTGACATTCCACCTGATTCACAACAGGTTTTATTGTACAATGGGAAAGGATATGTTCAATATGGTCGATATGGAAATTACTTAATCCGATTGCTTTTACTTTTCCGGCTTTATATAACGTTTCTAATGCTTTATACGTATCTACATATTTATTTTTCATTGGCATTGGCCAATGGATCAGATAGAGATCAATATAATCAAGTTGTAATTTATGTAAACTTTCCTCAAATGCTTCTAATGTTTCTTCATATCCGTGATGAGAGTTCCACACCTTTGTCGTTACAAAAATTTCTTCACGAGGGATGCCACTTTCTTTTATCGCTTCTCCAACTTCTTTTTCATTGTTGTAAAATTGCGCTGTATCAATAGAACGATAACCTGTTTTTAAGGCATGTAACACCGTGCTTTTTGCTACTTGCGGTTCAACCAAGTAAACACCTAAACCAACTTGAGGCATCACAATGCCGTTATTTAAAGTAATATCCACTTTTATTTTCTCTCCTTTAACAAATGATTGTTCTATTATTTTATCATGGATATGCATAACATGTTTAAAAAAGAGTTTGGAACATAAGTTAGTAAATAAGTTGAAACACGGACTGTTCATGTTAGATCATCACTTTAGAAATGTATTGCGATTTTTCATGTTGTCCTCTGTGTTCTACACTAACTTTTATTTTGTTCCAAACTCTTTCTATTATTTCTCTAACCATTCATTAATGACATCTTCATTTTCTTCTACCCATGTTCGCGCACCATCCAATGGATCTTCCGCCTCAGAAACTTCCACCATTAAAGACCCGATTTGGTCGTCATCCATTTTCCAATTATCGAACCATGTCGCTAATTCAGGATGGTCATCAGCAAAATCAAGTCTTGTTGCATGGTGGATTTTTTCGACATCACCATATACTTTTTTAGGATCATCTAAGTATGTCAAATCAAGTTCTGAAAATATACGATGTGGACTCCATAAAGGAGCAACAATCGGTTTTTCTTCTTTCATTGCTTCTGTAATTTCGGTTAACATCGCCGGTTCTGAACTAGGTAATAGTTCGAATGGTAAGTCGTATTCTTGGATTAAATCTTCTGTCACTTCCATTGTGCCAGCTCCTGGGTCAAAACCAGTAATCACACCTTCAAATACATCTACATGATCATGTAAATCTTCTATACTAGTAATATCTTCCATATAAGAGGGAACAACAAGACCTACTTTGGCATTGTCATACCATGTTGTTTCAGAAAAATTCACTTTATCTTTATATTGTTCTACATAACTAGCATCTTGCACAGGTAGCCAAATTTCTGGACTAATATCTAATTCATCGTTTTCTAATGCTGCCATTTGAGTTCCGATATCAAGAACATTTAAGTTTACCTCATATCCTTCCTCTTCTAAAATAACTTTCCACATATTTGTTACAGCGATATTTTCAGCCCAATTAATTTGTCCCATTTCAATCGCTTGCTTTTCATCATTATTACTAGTGTTTTCTTTGTTTTCATCGTTATTACTACATGCGACTAATACTCCAGCTACTACAATACTTAAAAGAAATACATGTAAAAAACTTCGAAATTTAGTTCTCATCATATCCTCCAAAAATGTGTATTATTTTTGCGGCGGATGTTTAGGTATGAAATTGTAAATTTCCTCACTACGAATACTTTTCACTAAATTGTTTAACCATTCGTAATATTGCATAGAACCTTCTATTTGGTGTAACTTTTCAGTTGCATCTTTTTTTATAATGGATGAAACAGCTTCATCATCGATCACTTTTTGCAGTAATTCTTTAGAACGTTCAATTGCTGCAGTGTTCGTATTTATTTCTCGTTCCCACATTTGACAGAAGAAACCAATAAATGTATTGAAAAAGTCTTTTTCAGCTTGATACACATGTTTTCTTGATCCGCGTTGATATACTTTTTTAACCATTTCGATATCTTGTAATTTACGGACACCTGTACTCATGCTTGGTTTACTTAAACCTAATTCGTCTCGCATTTCATCTAAAGTCATTTGATCACGAAAATACATCGTTGCATAAAGTCTACCAATAGAAGGTGTCACTCCATAAACATCCATTGTTTCCGCAATGGCGTTAATGATTTCGCCTTCTGCCTCTTCAATGTTGTGTAGAGCTTGATCGTTATTTGACAGAGTCATTTGAACACCTCTTTAAAAGTTCATTTATAAAATTAAATTTTTTCTTAATAATTTTTATGATACATTAATAAATTTATATGTCAAATAACTATTTTAATATAGTTTTGACAATTATATATCCATATGTTAAGTTAAATTTGTTCAATAAATTAAATTTTTTCTTAATTAATTTAATAAAGGTGGGAGTCATTTGGACATTAAGCAGCAATACATAGGTGGAGAATGGAGCTTTTCTCTATCAGGATCAGTGCGTGAAATTATAAATCCTTTCAATCAATCAGTCATCGCGAAAGTGACAGAAAGTAATGAAGAAGATGCTCAACTTGCCATTAGTGCCGCAAGGAAAGCATTTGATACGACAACTTGGCCGACAATTTCGACAGAAGAACGTGCACAAATCGTACATGAAATTGCTAATCTAATCGAACGTGATAAAGAAGAATTAGCTATGTTGGAGACGTTGGATACGGGAAAAACATTAGAAGAAAGCCGTTGGGACATGGATGGTATTGTAGATGTCTTTCGATATTACGCAAATATCGCTAAAGATGAAGTGGAACGAGTAGAAGTCCCGATGGAAAATGTGGCTAGTACGGTTATATATGAACCTGTAGGTGTATGTGGTCAAATTACACCTTGGAACTATCCGTTATTACAGGCTTCATGGAAATTAGCCCCAGCTTTAGTTGCTGGAAATACATTAGTAATGAAACCGAGTGAAATAACACCACTTACAACGATTAAAGTATTCGAATTAATGGAAGAGGCCGGTGTACCAAAAGGGGTAGTAAATTTAGTATTAGGACCAGGACATACAGTAGGTGCTGCTTTGTCTGAAAGTGAAGATGTAGATCTCATTTCCTTTACAGGTGGACTTGAAACAGGAAAAAAGGTAATGCAAGCAGCGACGAGTAATGTAAAAAAAGTGGCATTAGAATTAGGTGGGAAAAATCCTAATATTATTTTTGCAGATGCAAAATTGGAAGAAGCAGTAGATGTTGCGTTAAATGGAGTCTTTTTTCATGCGGGGCAAGTTTGTTCTGCAGGTACAAGATTGATTATTGAAGAAAGTTTGCACGATGTTTTTGTAGAGAAATTGGTAGAACGTGTGAAAAACATTCGCCTCGGAAATGGAGTAGATGATATGACCGAAATGGGTCCACTCATTTCCGCAACACATTTAAAAAAGGTAGTCGATTATGTCGAAAAGGGGAAAGAAGAAGGTGCCACCTTATTAGTAGGAGGCGCTCAACCAGAAGATGCGGCATTAAGGAAAGGTTTTTTCTATTTACCTACCGTATTTACTAATTGCACAACCGATATGCATGTTGTACAAGAAGAAGGTTTTGGTCCAGTTATTACGATTGAAACATTTACAACAGAAGAAGAAGCAATAAAATTAGCAAATGATTCCCGTTATGGATTAGCTGGAGGCGTATGGACGGAAGATATGGATAAGGCTAACCGTATAGTGCGAGCGCTTAGAATGGGAACTGTTTGGATCAATGATTTTAATGTTTACTTTCCTGAAGCACCTTGGGGTGGCTACAAACAATCCGGGTTTGGACGTGAATTAGGAAAACTAGGCTTAGAGGAATATCGGGAACCAAAACATATTTTTCTAAATAAAGCTCCTACTTCAATAAACTGGTTTGGAGCGTCTAAAGAGGATTAATTTTTCAATGGATATTACGTGATTAAAAAACTAGCTATTGTTCTATACAAAGCTAGTTTTTTAAGCTTTATACACCTGTTTACATGCTTCTAATATAATGTTCAATCGTAGAGAATACATGGGATGATATAGTGGTAAGTTCAACTTCCTATATACATGAGGGATGATAGCACTAAGTTTTTATAATGTTGATTGTTTATTTGATGTATTAGGCCGACATGTTATGAACAAGCTATTATGAAGGGGACGAGCACTGCATCCTAATCAAAAATCCATCCTAACCCAATTGTTCCTGAGATACATTAACTGAACTCCTAAATATAGGTATGACAGGAAATATACCCGCTATTTTTCAAGAAGGATAAAATACGGTACAATAGGGAAGAGGAAAATAACGACAATCGTGGTGATTGAAATGACAGAAAATAATGAAAATATGTACGATGAATGGAAACAGTTGTTTAGTTCTATCTTACTGAAGGTCGATCAAACAAAAATGCCAGCAAATACAAAATCGCTTATTAAAAAGGAAGTGACTAAATTGCAATCTTTTTTAATACATGCCCGTCCAGCACGTATCGTAATTGTTGGTAGGCGTGGAGCAGGGAAGTCAAGTTTAATTAATGCGATTTTTGGTGAAATGAAAGCGAGTATCGGCCATTATAAGGCACAAACGGGAACAGGAAAATGGTATAAATATGAAAATGATTTAGGTGGTATCGATATATTAGATACGAGAGGACTTGGAGAAGGACATGATCCTACAGAGGCAACGAAATCAGCCACTCCAATTGAGGAAATTAAGGATGCCATTAAAGAAAAATGCCCGGATGTTATGTTGTTTTTATGTAAAGGGAAAGAAGTAGGGGCACGTATCGATGAAGATATCGATCAATTAAAAGAATTAAAAGAGATGATTGGGGAAGTACACCAATACGATATACCAATTGCAGGAATCGTTACACAAGTGGATGAACTTGCACCAGTGTCAAACAGTGAACCACCGTTTGATCATCCTGTGAAACAAGAAAATATCGATGCAACCGTTCGATTACTAGAGGAAAAATTGATCCAACGACTTGAAAAACCGACAACGGTCATACCAGTTTGTGCATATATGGAATTTGAAGAAGATAGGATTGTGTATGATCGTAGGTATAATATAGACGAATTATTATATTATTTATTAAAGGAATTACCTGAAGAGGCACAAGTCATTTTAGCTAAACTATCACGGGTCACCGCAGTACAAAAAAGTTTAGCGAGAAAAATAGGGAAAAGTACAGCCTCTGTCACAGGTTTAATTGGAGCTACTCCCATTCCAATTGCTGATATGCCAGTAATTACCGGTATGCAATTATCGATGATTAGTACGATAGCACTTATAAGCGGGGAGAAGTTTAATAGAAAAACAATCATGAAGTTTTTAAGTGCGATGGGCATAAATGTTGGAGTTGGATATACATTAAGAAATGTATCAAGACAACTTGCCAAATTTTTACCTGGTGCCGGAAATATTATATCTGGAGTGGTAGCGAGTGCCGGTACTTATGCATTATGCGAGGCGGCAATTGCTTATTTTATTGACCGGAAATCTAAAGAAGAAGCGAAAGCAATTTTTACCGAAAAATTGGAACAAGGGGAAAAGTAATCATGTATAAAGAAAGAATCAAACAATTAATGCAGCATGAACATATAATAACGGAAGCTACCTATATTTTGTTCATGGATCCGCTAAATATTTATTATGTGACAAATTTATACGCGGAACCACATGAACGATTTTTTGGATTATTAATCGATATGAAAGAGAAACGGACGACATTATTTTTACCAACATTAGACTTGGAAAAAGCGAAAAAAGAAGCAGAAAACGTAGATGAATTTATACCGGTAGGCGATACGGAAAATGGTTATGCTAAATTAGCTGCATATATGAAAGAAAAATCGGCTATTTGTTTCATTGAAAAAAATTATATGACCGTAGCACAGTATGAAGCGTTACAGAAGGAGACAGGAATAAGTAGTTTTAAAGAAGTCGAACAAACGATCATGAATATGCGTTTACGCAAATCTACGTTAGAAATAGCGAACGTAAAAAAAGCAATTTCGATTACGGAAGATGCTTTATATGAAATTATTCCATGTATAAAAATTGGGATGACCGAAAATGAGATTAAATCAAAATTGGAAACCGCATTGCGAAATTTAGGTGCTGAAAAAATAGCTTTTGATACGATGGTACTTACTGGTGAAAATAGTGGGTTGCCACATGGGGAGCCAGGTGATCGACCAATCCAATATGGAGACTTTTTATTATTTGATTTTGGTGTATTTGTTGATCATTATTGTTCAGATATAACGAGAACATTTGCCATTGGTAATGTATCAGCAGAGCAAAGACGTATATATGAGACAGTTTTAAGAGCAAATGAAAAAGCAATTGAAGCAGTCATATTAGGGGATCCAATTAAAAACATTGATCATGCAGCAAGAACGGTCATAGAAGATGCTTCATATGGTGCTTATTTTACCCACCGTACTGGTCATGGGCTTGGTTTAGAAGTGCATGAAGCACTCTCGATTCACGGTGAAAACGAAGAAAAGATAACAGAAGGATTATTGTTTACGATCGAACCAGGTATTTATAAAGAAGGAGTAGGTGGGGTTAGAATTGAAGATGATGTGTACGTACATCCGAATGGAGAAGTGGAAGTATTAACATCTTTTCCAAAACAACTGACAATGATTGATGCAAAGTAGGAGGATAAACATGATACAATTTGATGATTTTTTAAAAGTAGATATGAGAGTAGGAACGATTATGGAAGCAACACCATTTCCAGAAGCAAGGAAGCCAGCTATTAAAGTGAAAATTGATTTTGGAGAAATTGGCATCAAACAATCGTCCGCACAAATTACGAAACGTTATGAGCCAGAACAACTAGTTGGAAGGCAAGTGGTAGCAGTTGTAAACTTCCCTCCAATGCGTATTGCTGGATTTAAATCAGAGGTTCTAGTGTTAGGTGGTATCCCTTCTGAAGAAGATGTTGTATTATTACAACCGGATGAAGAAGTTCCAAATGGAACGAAGATAGGTTAATAAGCCCAGAAGGAGTTTATCGATGTTTTCCTTTAGTAATAAATTGGGAAATTATCTTTTAGAAATTTCAGACATATGTTACGATAGATAATATAAGGAGGAGAGCATATGGCAAATATAGTAAAAGGAACAAATAAGTTTTATATTGGAGAAGATGAAGCAAATCCGCTTGCAGAAATTACATTCCAACCGAAAAGTGATGGGGTTATTACTGTAGACCATACTTATGTGTCAGATGAATTGAGAGGACAGGGCATTGCAGGACAACTAGTAGAAGTTATTACATCGTATGCTCGAGAACAAAATTTAAAAATCGAACCTGTTTGCTCTTATGTACAAAGTAAAATGGAAAAAACAGAAGCCTATCAAGATTTAATTGCAAAATAATCATAAAAGAGATAGCGACAAAGCGAATCTCTCATTATGAAAAACGGTCATGTTTATCATTACAAGATAAATGTGACCGTTTTCATTTTTGTGAAGCCAAATCGGACGTTGATTTTGAACGATATATTGTTCACATTTATTATGTGAAATGTTAGGTTTGAACAGAAAGAGCATTTTCGCAATAGAATTTTGTCCTTTATATGTTGTTTTCGTGTGCGTATATTTAATTTTAACAATGTTGTGAAATGAAGCGGAATATAAGCTATTTTATATGTGCTACGTTATACTTAAGAAAGAATAATCATGTGGAGGATATATTATTGGTTTCAACGACGGTATTACGTTTTTTACTTGTATTGGTCGCAAGCTTCCTCTTTGGTTTATTGTTTTATTATGTTATGGACCGAGAAGAGAAATTAAATAAGAAAAAACGAATAGATGAGGTGATATCACTTACCATACATATCATTATTTGCATATGGATTGGAAAAATATTGGCCAATTTTCAATTGTTTATGAAGGACCCGCTTGCGATTTTATCATATCCAAGTGATAGAAGAGCGTTATATATAGCGCTTTTATTGGTAAGTATATATACAGTATATGAAACATTTAAAAAGAAGCGACCATTTAGACCGATATGGAATACGTTTATACCGGTATTATTAGGCACATTGTTTATGTATGAACTTTTACAAATAATAGTAGAGAAAAATACATATTACTTCTACTATATAATTATTTATACGATTTTACTCCTTCTATACATATTATTGGAACGATATCCACATCAATTACATATCGTTATTTATAGTTGGTTTAGTTTGCAAATAATTTGTTGGTATTACCTTGGTTCCATTCGATTGTTTCATTACATGGTAAGTCCTATCTTTATCGGATTGTTATGTATTATATATAGTGGTTATATAGTATTAGAAAAGAAAGTTAGCGAGGGATAAAACATGAAAAAATGGATCATCATCCTAATTATTTTAGGATTGGCAGGTTATGCAGTGTTTGATTTTGTATCAACGAAAAAAGAGGAAGAAGCAAAAAAAGATGAAATGATCACCGCTACACAAACAGAAATGGAAGTGAAAGGTGATAAAGAAGAGGTGGAAAGTGCACCGAAAGGGGAAGTAGGAATTGAACAGGGGAATATTGCGCCTGATTTTGAATTAGAAACAATGGATGGTGAAAAAGTAAAATTATCTGATTACCGTGGACAAAAAGTATTGTTAAACTTCTGGGCGACATGGTGTCCACCTTGTCGATCTGAAATGCCGGATATGCAAAAAGTTCATGATGAGTTTGGGGAAGATGTCGTTATTTTAGCAGTTAATTTAACCGAAACAGAGTCAAGCTTACAAACAGTAACCAACTTTTTACAGGAATTAGAGATAACATTTACAATTTTGCAAGATGTTGATACGATGATTGCTACAACGTATCAAGCAAATGCATTGCCGACATCTTATTTGCTTAATACAGATGGGTCCATTCACAATATAGCAATTGGCCCGTTAAATTATGATTCAATGATAAAAGCATTTCAAGAAATGTATTAATTATATATAATAAAAATAGAAAGCTTTATAGGGGATGATACAATGGATGTAAATCCGAAGAAATTTTTCGGTTTTCAATTACTTGCAGTGGCAATTATTTGGGGTGGTATGACGATTTTCTTGGACCAATTGGAAGGAAATGCAAAAATCATTTACTATGTTGTCACATCATGGTTATTATTTATTTTAGTATTATTTATCAAAAGTCTTTTCCAACCGAAGGAAAAAGCAGATGTGGTACATTTACAAGAAAAAAGAGATACTAAAAAAAAGAGAAAGTAAAGGATAAATGAATTTTTTATTTGGACAAGCTTGTGTAAATGTCTCGTGTATACAGGCTTGTCGTAATGGAAGTACTTGATTAAAAATATCGAATGAGTTTGGGACAAAGCAAAAAAGGTAATATGATGGTATACGTGAAAAGTAAAGAAAGTGAAGTATGTGGAAGTGACACACTAACCTTTATTCCTTTTATGAAAAATTTGTCCCCGCAAGTTGAAAGCTAAATCGTCATGAACTTGCGGATATATCGTTTAATTCCGCAAGTTGGAAGCAAAATCACCTGGAACTTGCGGATATATCGTTTAATTCCGCAAGTTGGAAGCAAAATCACCTGGAACTTGCGGATATATCGTTTAATTCCGCAAGTTGGAAACGAAATCACCACGAACTTGCGGATATATCAATTAATTCCGCAAGTTGAAAGCAAAATCACCTGGAATTTGCGGATATATCACGTAATTACGCAAGTTGAAAGCAAAATCACCTGGAACTTGCGGATATATCGTTTAATTCCGCAAGTTGGAAACGAAATCACCACGAACTTGCGGATATAAAATCTAGCGTCACGCAACATTTCGGTGTCCTTTTTTCTTCTTCCGACGCTTTACTATCCAACGAATACCGAACACGAGCACCAATACTATCCCAGCAATAATTCCGTACAGCCCGAGCTTCATTATTTTAGACTATGATATACACGGTAGTAGCGATCTCGTTATAACATTTTAAAAAAAGAGATATTGTAAGCGTATTCACATAACTGTCACGAAAGATTCATTATTCTGTACATGAATTGTAATAAGTTTTTCAAACAAAATCGTTTTTTTATTCTATACTTAATTAGTAAGAACGTACGATAAATTTATGACAGAAAGGATGTTTTGAGATTGGATCCTTTAATAATTGCCCGTCTACAATTTGCTTCAACTACTATTTTCCACTATTTTTTCGTTCCAGTATCAATTGGGTTAGCTTTAATTATCGCAATCATGCAAACATTGTATGTGTTTAAAGGTGATGAAATGTACAAACGGATGACGAAGTTTTGGGGAGTATTATTTTTAATTAACTTCGCAATCGGAGTTGTTACAGGTATTTTACAAGAATTCCAGTTTGGAATGAACTGGTCAAACTACTCACGATTTGTTGGGGATGTATTTGGTCCATCACTGGCAATAGAGGGATTATTAGCCTTTTTTATGGAATCGACATTTATCGGACTTTGGGTGTTCGGGTGGAATAGATTATCCAAAAAGGTACACTTATTAACAGTTTGGCTCGTATCTTTAGGTACTATTTTTTCGGCATTTTGGATTCTTACGGCAAACTCTTTCATGCAAAATCCAGTAGGGTTTGAGATGGTGGATGGGCGTGCACAAATGAATGATTTTTTAGCAATTGTAACGAATCCACATTTTTGGGCACAATTCCCACACGTTTTATTAACATCATTTGCAACAGGTGCATTTTTAATTGCTGGAATTAGTGCATGGAAAATTGCGCGAAGACATGATTTAGAAATGTTTAAAAAATCATTTAATATTGCGATTACGGTCGGTGCATTTTCAGCTTTTGCTATTTTATTTACAGGGCACTGGCAAGCACAGTATATAGTTCAGTCACAACCGATGAAAATGGCTGCAGCGGAAGCACTGTGGGAAAACAGTGGGGATCCCGCACCATTTACGGTATATGCAAACATTAATACGGAAGAACGAAAGAATGATTTTTCTATCGATATTCCAGTACTTTTAAGTTTTCTATCTTTTAATGAATTTAGTGGTTCATTAGAGGGAATGAATGATTTACAAGCACAATATGAGGAAAAATATGGTCCAGGGGATTATATCCCACCCGTTAAAACATTATTCTGGGCATTTCGTATAATGACTGGAGCAGGTGGGGTTATGGTGTTATTAGGATTTTACGGAATTTATTTAGCTCGATTAGAAAAATTACAACATCACAAATTTTATTTAAAATTAATTACGTTTGGGATGGCACTACCATTTATCGCGAATACTGCTGGATGGATTTTAACCGAGATTGGTAGACAGCCATGGGTCGTATATGGCATCATGCGTACAGAAGACGCCATATCTCCATCTGTTACGGCTGGAGAAATGTTATTTTCGCTTCTAACATTTGTAACGCTATATACAATATTAGCGATTATTACAATTTATTTATTCATTCGTCATATTAAAAAAGAAGATCATGATGAAAAGGAAAGAGAAAGTATGACAGACCCATTTGATCAAGAAGATGGAGGTGCTGGAGTTGTCTCTTAATGAATTTTGGTTTATCGTTATAACGATATTTTTTGTAGGATTTTTCGTGTTAGAAGGATTTGACTTTGGTGTTGGTACGATTGCCCGATTTTTAGGACGAAATGAACAAGAAAAGAAAGTGTATTTAAATACGATTGGTCCGTTTTGGGATGCAAATGAAGTATGGCTTATTACGGCCGGTGGGGCTATGTTTGCAGCATTTCCACATTGGTATGCAACGATGTTTAGTGGTTTTTATATTCCACTTGTCTTTATGCTTATTGCCCTCATTGTCCGGGGAGCCGCCTTTCAATTTAGAGGAGAAATACAGAATGAGAAATGGAAAACAACATGGGATTGGGGTATTTGGCTTGGAAGTTTCTTGCCACCAATCTTATGGGGAGTTGTTTTAGCGAACTTTATGGTTGGAATGCCAATTAATGGAGAGAAGGAAATGGTTGGTGGATTCGTCCAATTTCTACATCCATACGCATTGCTCGGTGGTGTCATGTTTTTATTATTAACATTGACACATGGATTACAATTTATAACGATTCGTACAACTGGTGAATTACAAGAACGAGCAAGAGAGATGGGAAGAAAAGTAGCGCCATTTACAATCATTACCTTCTTAGCATTTATTGTAATTGGTTATTTCGTTTCAGACGTATTTACGTATCATGGACAAACATTTTTTGTTATTCCGTTATTAGCCTGGGTGGCACTACTATTTGCAAACCTATATAACACTAATAAGATGGATATTAATGCGTTTTTACTAACGTCTGTAACGATTATTTTATTAACAGGAAGTATTTTTATCGGAATGTTTCCACGAGTCATGATTAGCTCGATTTCTGATGCATATAGTTTAACAGTATATACTGCTGCTTCAGGATCGTACAGTTTAAAAGTAATGACCATATTTTCTGTGGCAATATTACCTTTCGTTTTAGGGTATACTATTTGGAGTTACTACGTATTTAGAAAAAGAATTAAGTCAGATGATGAGTTGGAGTATTGATGAAAAATAAACGTCAAAAAGGGTTACCGATGTATCCGGGAGCCCTTTCTACTTATAGTCTTTTAACATGTTTTATTTTTATAGAGGTAGGATTAATTATAGCGCAAAGTATTTATTTAGCGAGAGCAATTACTTTGTTGTTTCAAAAAACGCCGATAGAAGATGTGTTCATCGATATCGGCTTCTTTTTTATCGCTTTTATATTAAGGTATATTGTGACACATATAGAAGGGATTATTGCACAAAAACATAGTGATCATGTCAGTACATATTTACGTGAAAAGCTATTATATCAATACTTTCACCAACCAAGTACTGATGTACAAAAAATTGGAACAGGGCATCTCGTACAATTGTTAATGGAGGGGATTGCCCATGTGAAAACGTATGTGGAAATTATTGGGATACGGATGATTAAAACGATTATTGTTCCGGCTATTATCGTTTTATATGTTTTTTTTGTAGACCGTTCTTCTGCATACATATTAATTTTTACCGTTCCAATTATAATTATATTTATGATTTTATTAGGGCTTGCCGCTGAAAAAATGGCAGACAAACAATATGTGACATATACGAGATTAGCGAACCATTTTGTTGATTCATTAAAAGGATTAGAAACACTTGCATTTTTAGGGAAAAGTAAAGTGCACGGAAGACGGATTGAAAAAGTAAGTAATGATTATAGAAAAACGACGATGAAAACATTACGAATTGCGTTTTTATCTTCTTTTGCATTAGATTTTTTTACGAGTTTATCTATCGCTTTCGTTGCAGTTGGGTTAGGTTTACGACTAATTGATGGAACGATATGGTTGTTACCATCATTAACTATTTTATTGTTAGCGCCTGAATATTTTTCTCCGATTAAACAAGTCGGAAAAGATTTTCATGCTACTTTAGATGGTCAAGTGGCGATGGCTGAAATGAATGATTGGCTCGCTAGTGAACGTATTGTAACTGCATCTACAAAACGAGTAGAAGAACGTGTAGAAAATGTAGTTTTGAATAATATAGGTGTTACAATGGAGGAACGCCCAATTTTACAAGGGATACATGTAAGTGTCGATCGAGGTTTTGTTGCAGTACTTGGGGAAAGTGGTGCAGGAAAAACGACATTGCTTCAATTGTTAGCTGGACGGATAGATCCGACAGAAGGGAATTTTCGAGTGAATAAAGATGTGTGGGATACATTACATGATGCTTCTTGGTTCGATCATATTGCTTATATTCCACAACATCCATATATATTTCCTATTTCATTAGCAGATAATATTCGCTTTTATGAACCATCTGCTTCTGATGAACGTGTGTTAGAAATGATTCAACAAATAGGGTTACAATCTTTGGTGGATAGTTTTCCGAATGGCATTCATGAAAGAATTGGAGAAGGTGGAAGGACGATAAGTGGTGGACAAGAGCAACGAGTTGCGCTTGCTAGGGCATTACTGAGTGATAAACAAATTATTTTATTAGATGAACCGACCGCACATTTAGATATCGAAACAGAATACGAAATCAAACAATTGATATTAGAACATTTTTACGACAAATTTGTGTTTATAACGACACACCGTCTCCATTGGGTGAAAAATAGTACCCAAATTATTTGGATGGACGAAGGGAAAGTCGGTGCATGTGGCGAACATAATGCATTATTACAACAAAATGAAGCGTATCGATTATTTTTTGACGAGCAAAGGGGAGAGGACAGTGCATGATTGGGTAATGACATATATCAAACAATTTAAGGGTAAAATGTCTTTAGCCGTTTTGTTCGGATTTTTAGGCATCGCTTCAGGTGCCATGTTATTATTTGTTTCCGGTTATTTAATTTCCAAATCATCTTTACGTCCAGAAAACATTATGTTAGTATATGTGCCGATTGTTTCCGTTCGCGCATTTAGTATTGGACAAGCCGTTTTTCCTTATTTAGAAAAACTTGTTGGCCATGATGTCGTTTTATCTATTTTAGCAAAATATCGTAAGCGACTGTATGATGCTTTAGAAAAGGACGCGATTTCCTTAAGAGGAAAGTATGAAACAGGAGATTTATTCCAAGTATTGTCAGAGGATATCGAACGTTTACAAGATTTTTATTTAAAAACATTATTTCCAAGTATTATTGGATTGCTCATTTATACGATCATTATCATTGTTATCGGTGCTTTTGATCTCGTGTTTATGCTTTATTTTCTATTATTGTTAGGAATTATAGTGTTTCTCATTCCGTTTATTGCGTATATGAAAATGAAACGTACATATTCAGAAGAACGAATGGAAAGAAATAAATATTACCGTCACGTCACTGATGCGATTTTTGGCCAATTAGATTGGTTAATTAGCGGAAGGTATAGTGAATTAGAAAAAAATATGATGCAACATCATGAAACATTATTGCAGTATGAACAAAAAACGAATCGATGGCACCATGTACGGGATGCTGTATTACGATTTTTTGGTGGTATTTCGATAGTTGTCATGCTCATATGGACAAATAAGATAGTTGGTGAAGAAGTTATTTCTGCCACTGTCCTTGCTGCGTTCGTTTTAATGACTTTTTCCGTTATCGATGCATTGTTACCATTAAGTGATGCAATGGAAGAAGTGCCTATTTATAAAGAAACGATCGACCGTTTACAAACATTTGTACCTGTTGAGCAAGAAAATGAGGATGTATCTAACGTTTTTACGACACTTGATGGTCCACTAGGAATAGAATTACGTCATATAATGTATCGATATGATGGCGAAAAGGAAAATACGATAAATAATATAAGTGTACAAATTTCACCAGGAGAAAAAGTAGCTCTTTTAGGTAAAAGTGGAGCAGGAAAGTCTACTTTGTTAAAAATGCTTGCTGGATTAGTAAAACCGACTAAAGGGGAAATATTAGTAGGCAACGAAACAATAGATGCTTCATTTTTATCGAGACATATTGCCGTATTAAATCAAAAACCACATATTTTTCATACGACTGTCGCAAATAATATTCGGATCGGGCGTGAAGATGTGACAGATGAAGAGATTGAAGCGGTTTTAGATAAAGTACATTTAATGGATTATATTCGTACATTGCCTAAAGGGATTCATACGAATGTGGATGAGCTAGGAAAGCGGTTTTCAGGGGGACAACGCCAACGGATTGCTTTTGCTCGTGTATTAGTGCAAGACACACCAATAATATTATTGGATGAACCAACAGTCGGATTAGATCCAAAAACGGAAAGAGATCTCATTCAAACATTTGTAGAAGCAGCAAGTGATAAAACGATGGTTTTAGTTACACACCATTTAATTGGTGCGAAGTGGATGGATCGGGTTATTTTTCTAGAAGATGGACAGATAAACATAGCAGGACATCATGACCAATTATTAAAAGAAAATGACTATTACCGGGCATTGTATACATTAGAGGACCAAATATAGAGGATGTTTGTAAGTTGAAAGAACATAACATTTTGGGAAAAGATAAGATATGGAGTAGCTACGGAAATATGTAATAGTTTTAGCTGACAAATTGTTATATATTTTTGTAGCTATCCTTTCTCTTAAATAAAGCTATGATGCCTTTATCATTTTTTTGCATATATAAAAAACACATACATATACGAGCGGAATAAAAATACTAAAACGTAATGCTGGATAACCTGCGAGATAAAGAGCAGAAGGAAAAGAACATATAATCGTGATGATTAGAAATAACCTGGACTGTTTTATTAAGGCTAAACCAAAACTTATAATAGAAAAAATAATCGATCCATAAAATAAGATAAGCATATATAAGCCTCTTTCCTTTTCTTTTATTATACTACGAAAATTTCGAATATTGGCATTGAATGCGTATTTTATGTACGTTATACTAAATATACATATATCACATACGGAAAAAAATGACAGCGTTTACAAAGGGGAGGGAAGGATGATGATCCATCCATACATGGAGCAAGCTACATTGCGTAATTATATTAACGGAAATTGGGTAAATGGAGAAAAATTTACAGATGTTATGAATCCAGCTACATCGGAAAAAATCGTGGAAGTTCCTCTTTCTAGTGAGAGAGAGGTAAAGGAGGCAGTAGAAGCAGCTAAATTAGCTCAAAAAGAGTGGGCACTTGTACCAGCGCCACAAAGAGCTGAAGTCCTTTATAAAGTTGGTCAATTAATGAAAGAGCGAAAAGAAAAGATTGCGACATTACTTACACTTGAAAATGGAAAAGTGTTAGAGGAAGCCCGTGGAGAAGTACAAGAAGGAATTGATATGGCTTTTTATATGGCAGGTGAAGGTAGACGATTATGTGGGCAAACAGTTAACGCAGAATTGAAAGATAAATTCGCCATGAGTGTTCGTGCACCTATTGGGGTAGTCGGTATCATTACACCATGGAATTTTCCGATTGCAATTGCAACATGGAAGTCTTTCCCGGCAATCATTGCTGGAAATGCAGTAATTTGGAAACCTGCTACAGAAACACCATTAATGGCAACGGAGTTAGGAAAGATATTTGAAGAAGCAGGTTTACCAAAAGGGGTTATAAATATTGTCTATGGTGCAGGTGAAGAAGTTGGGGAGGCAATGGTACAACATAAAGATATTCAGGTCATTTCATTCACAGGTTCAAATAAAATTGGGAGTCATATTGCAAGTGAATGTGGCCGCCAATTGAAAAAGGTTTCTTTAGAATTAGGTGGAAAAAATGCCGTCATCGTTATGGATGATGCCGATCTTGAATTAGCGGTGGAAGGAATTATTTGGAGTGCATTTGGAACGAGTGGGCAAAGATGTACGGCATGTAGTCGTGTCATTGTTCATGAAGATGTGAAAGAAGCATTAGAGGAAAAGCTTTTAGCGAATATGAAAAAACTAACGATCGGAAATGGTTTAGAAAAAGATGTGAAGGTTGGGCCAATCATTAATCAAGATGGGTTAGAAAAAATTGCATCCTATATAGAAATAGGAAAAAAAGAAGGTGCAACGTTATTAGCTGGTGGACACCGTTTAACAGAAGCGCCATATCATAGGGGATATTATTTCGCGCCGACATTGTTTACGAATGTAACGAGTGAGATGCGTATTGCACAGGAAGAAATTTTTGGTCCAGTCGTATCTTTCATCCCGGTAGCGTCTTTTGAAGAAGCGATTACAGTAAACAACCGTGTGGCATACGGATTATCTAGTGCTATTTTTACAAATGATGTGAATCGTGTATTCCAAGCACAACGAGATTTAGATACAGGGATTGTTTATATAAATGCTGGAACAACAGGAGCAGAAATTCATTTACCATTCGGTGGGACGAAAGGAACAGGGAATGGTCACCGAGATTCAGGCGTGCAAGCCCTAGACGTATTTACGGAATGGAAAGCAATTTATGTCGATTATAGTGGAAAATTACAACGTGCTCAAATTGACGTAGATTAATCGCTGAAAATAGAGGGGGGATTGTATGAAAATAGGTATTTTAGGTGCTGGATTTATGGGAAAAGAAGCTGCAATGGATGCATTAAACAGTGAAGCCGTAGAAATGGTTGGTCTTGCAGATATAGAGATGGATCATGTATATGATCTTGTAGAATTAGCACAATCAGAAAAGTTGTTCCCGTTTAAGGTCGATGCAACACATACAGAGGAATTAGAAAACTTTATGAAGCAATTTGATGTCGTTATTAATGCATTGTTTTATAGTTTTAATGAAACAGTTGCAAAAGTAGGAATCGATGTAGGTACACATGTAATCGATTTAGGAGGACATATTGGTGATGTGACAGATAATGTATTACGTCTAAATGATGAGGCAGTAGAGAAAGGGATTACGATTATTCCGGATTTAGGTGTAGCACCGGGTATGATTAATATTTTGACTGGATATGGTGCCTCCAAATTAGATAAAGTAGAAATGATTAAACTATATGTTGGGGGAATTCCGATACGACCTGAAGCACCTTTAGGTTATCATCATGTTTTTTCCATGGAAGGTTTGTTAGATCATTATACAGATCCCTCCACCATTATTCGCAATGGGAAAAGAGAAGATGTTTTGTCTTTATCTGAACCAGAAGAAATTTATTTTGAAAAGTTTGGTCCACTTGAAGCATTCCATACTTCTGGTGGTACGTCCACCTTATTAGATAGTTTTTCGAACGTCCATACATTAGAATATAAAACGATTCGCTATCCCGGTCATCGTGAAAAATTTCAATTATTTGTTGACTTACAAATGACAGATCGGTATTTGTTTGTGGAGTTAGAAGATGATCAATATGTAAAACCACGAGAAGTACTGTTGAAAGTATTAGAACCGTTTGTCGATCCGACAGATAAAGAAGATGTTGTATTATTGAAGGCCTATATAAGTGGAAAACAAGCGAATATAGATACATTATTATCGTACGAATTGATTACGTATTATGACAAAGAACGTGCACGAACAGCAATGTCACAGGTGACAGGTGCGACTGTTTCGATAGTGGCACAATTAATTGCTAACGGAACAATTACAAAACGTGGTGTAGTTCCACCAGAAAAAATTGTCCCTGGTAAACAATATATCGCCGCATTAAAAGAACGAGGTATCCATATAAAAGAACATAAAATGGCATTTTAAGGAAAGACCATGATGGAAAATTAAATAAGGTAAAAGGCGTAGATAGGCTTGAAATATATCATTCAATGCAAAATGTAAAGGAACATTTGAAAAATATATGTTTCTATCGTAGCGTTCCATTGTTACTTGTTCATTTTTCAAGCCTGTCTTTTTGATACTTTTTTTAGATTACTTTTCTTGGAATATAGTGTTGCAATCCATATTTATTCATTGTTTTCCCAAGCAGGGAGCATTCTGTTTAATGGTTTGTCCTGACGATATCCGAGCACATATTCCGCTTGCATAATGGTATGAATTTCGCGCGTTCCCTCATATATAACCGGCGCTTTTGAGTTACGTAAATATCGTTCGACAGGATATTCGTCTGAAAATCCGTATGCGCCATGAATTTGTACGGCATCGTCTGCCGCTTTATTTGCAAAATCACAAGCCTGCCATTTTGCGAGGGAAGTTTCTCGTGTATTTCTCTTACCGGCATTTTTTAATGCACCTGCTCGGTAAACGAGTAAACGACTCATTTGTAACCCAGCTTCCATATTTGCAATCATTTGTTGGACAAGTTGATGTTCACCGATCGGTTTGCCAAATGTTTTTCTTTCGTTACAATAGGCGACTGAAGCTTCTAAACAAGCCATGATTGTTCCAACAGCACCAGCTGCAACAGTGAAACGTCCGTTATCAAGTGCGGACATTGCTATTTTGAATCCTTCTCCTTCTTGACCGAGTAAGTTTTCCTTCGGTACTTTCATATCATCAAAAAATATTTCTCCTGTATTTCCAGCACGAATGCCTAATTTGCCTTTGATTGGCTTTGAAGAAAAACCTGGAAAATCTCTTTCTACGATGAAAGCAGAAATGCCGTGATGTTTTTTCGCTTTATTCGTATAGGCAAAGACGATAAAATGATCGGCAATATCTGATAAGGAGATCCATGTTTTTTGTCCGTTCAAAATATAATGATCCCCAGCATCAGACGCTGTCGCCTCCATTGCAACGACATCAGAACCAGCATTTGGCTCTGTTAAACCAAATGCACCAATCTTTTCTCCTTTTGCTTGTGGAACTAAATATTGTTGTTTTTGTGCTTCATTTCCCCATTGTAGTAATGTCATGCTATTTAATCCGGTATGTACCGATACGGCTGTTCGAAATGCATTATCTCCACGTTCTAACTCTTCGCAAACGATTGCTAATGCATTATAATCCATTCCACTTCCACCATATGCCTGAGGAATACAAACCCCCATAAAACCGCTTTTTGCTAAAGCACGCATAACTGACGGATCAAATGCACCTTCACGGTCCCATTTTGCTATATGAGGCATAATTTTTTCGTCCACAAATTGACGTGACGTTTTACGTAATAAATTTTGTTCATCCGAAAAATCAAAATGCATCATACATCCTCCTTTTCGATATCTTACTAAAGAAAAAGCCAGTTCTAGCTAACTTTGTCATCAAGTTAATCTAAAACTGGCCACATACCCTTTAAACACATGAAAGAGTTAGGGAGATTGATTATTAATTATATATTACAATATTCAGATAATTTTGTAAATAGGTTTTGTTATAAATGAGCAATAAAGATGTAACAATAGAGCTCATTTAAAAAGTTGTCAATACCATATTCAAGGTAAAAACATCCATTTTGTAAAATATTATCCAAAAAGTTGCGTCAAAAAAAGCAATATATAAAGGTTTACAGGGTTGCTTTATGTATTGGAAAAATACGGTTCTAATATAACAAAAAATAGATGCTATGATAAATGCACAAACGAAAAGGAGTGGAAGAAATGAGTAAGAAGTTTTTTATTACAATGTTTGCAATTGCGTGTGTATGGATAGGAGCAGGTGATCACGTTTTTGCATCCGCAACAATGCCTGTTGATGAACCAAATGATGTACAACAACCATCAGCTGAGCAAGATAAATTTTCATTTGATCATTGTTGGAATCAGTGGTTTCCAAATCAAGTTGAAGAAGAGGTAGAGCAAGTTCCTGAGGAGGAAGAACAGGCTACAGAAGAAACAAGTGATCAAGAAATTAATGCTTTCGAACAAGAAGTATTAACATTAACGAATGTAGAACGTGAAAAAAATGGCTTAGCTCCATTACAACTTGATGCGAAATTAAGTGAAGTTGCTCGTGAAAAATCGAATGATATGGCGAAAAATGGATACTTTGATCACCAAAGTCCAACTTATGGTTCGCCGTTTGATATGATGGAACAGTTTGGTATTACATATCGAACAGCTGGAGAAAATATTGCAATGGGTCAACGCACACCTGCAGAAGTTGTCGATGCTTGGATGAATAGTGAAGGGCACCGTGCAAACATTTTAAACGAAGATTATACACATATTGGTATTGGGTATATTGAAAATGGAAACTATTGGACACAACAATTTATCGGAAAATAATAAATAGGTAGAGACTGGGACATAACTAGTTTCTAAATAATAAAAATCGGTCATGTTTATCACGAAAAGATAAATATGACCGATTTTTATTTTATGTTCAGCATATTGTAAATTATTGTTTCGTTACTTTAAAATTATGAGAGAGTACTCTGTTTTTGTATGTGAAAATAACAAACGGCATTAGACCTTGCTACAATTTCATTTACATTTTACATGAAAATAATTGTACTTGTATTAGCTTTCATGTACGATTTTTAATAGAATAAAATTTATGGAAGGAAGTTCGCACATGAATAAAAAACGTTGGATTGCTTTAATTGTTGTAGTGTCATTATTCATCGTCTCTATTGGGGTTCAATTGAACACATCTCTTGTAAGGATGTCACAAAATGATTTGTTTTCGATGGATACTCCTACATATCAAGAAGAAATTATAGAAGATGGAGATTGGGAGGAAAGAATTGCTGTTTTACAACTAAATGGTGCAATTATGGAAGATGTTGTATCCCCATATTTTGGTCAAGGATATAGCCATCATCGTATGTTAAAAACAATTGAATTAGCAGCAGAAGATGATAGTATAAAAGCCGTTTTATTGCAAATCAATTCTCCAGGTGGAGCAGTAGGACCGACAGCAGAAATTCATGAAAGTTTACTTGCATTGCAAGAAGAATATGATAAACCATTTTACGTGACGATGGGGGAAACTGCTGCTTCTGGAGGATATTATGCAGCAGCACCAGCTGATAAAATTTACGCAACATCTAGTACGATTACAGGTTCGATTGGTGTCATTATGGAATCAATGAACTATGCTGGTTTAGCGGAGAAATATGGTATAACATTCAACACGATCAAAAGTGGAAAACATAAAGATATTATGTCCCCTTCAAGGGAGATGACGAAGGAAGAGAAAGATATTTTACAATCTATGATTGATGAAATGTACGATGAATTCGTCCAAGTTATTGTCGATGGACGTCAAATGACTGAGGAAAAAGTGCGTGAAATCGGAGATGGGCGAGTATATACAGGGAATCAAGCAAAAAAAGTTGGGCTTGTAGATGAAATAGGTACATTTAACGATGCATTGCAAGATTTAAGGGAAACGTATGAGTTAGAAAATGCACAAGTAATTCAATACAGCCAAGAAGCAAATATGTTTTCCTATTTTGTAATGGAAGCTAAAAATAAATTGCAACAAAAAGATAGTGAGTTAGCGGCGGTTATGCAATTAATTCGTCAGTCAGATAAGCCACAAGCGATGTATTTATACTAATAGAAAGGAACATGGATATGACAACATATGAGTCGTTCATGAAAGAAGATTTGGGAGGAACAAGCGAATTAAAAGAAGACAATATGCAGTATGCAGGATTTTGGTTGCGATTTTGGGCATATTTAGTCGATATGATTGTTATTATTAGTTTACAAGGGATTTTGGTAGGCTCACTGTTACCTTTAAATATCCAAGAGATATCATTATTTTCCTTATGGTCCGTTTCTATCATTGTTTCTACTATTATTTATTATGCATATTTTGTTTGTATGACGAAGTTTTTTCAAGCGACATTAGGGAAGATGGTTTTCGGTTTAAAAGTGGTCCGAAAAGACGGTGCTTCCATAGAATGGATAGATTTATTATTCCGTGAAGTTGTTGGGCGCTTTATATATAATATCGCGTTCGGATTTAAATTATTATATTTGGTTGTAGCATTTACAAAAGAAAAAACAGGAATTCATGATATGATAGGTCATACAAGGGTAATTCTTATTCGACCGTGAAAGGAGCATTGGCACATATGTGTGGACGTTATACAATTTTGCAAGATAAGCAAACCATTATAAATCGATTCCAAATTGGAACAGATATTGCAAATTTTGAAATGAGTTATAATGTAGCACCAGGTCAAAATGTGCTAGCTGTCATCCATGATGGTACAAAAAGGCGGGCAGGATATTTGAAATGGGGCTTAGTTCCATCTTGGTCAAAAGATAAAAAAATCGGCTCGAAAATGATTAATGCTCGAATGGAAACGGCTCATCAAAAGCCTAGTTTTAAACAACTTATGGCAAGGAAACGTTGTATTGTTGTTGCAGATAGTTTCTATGAGTGGCAACGAACAGACATGGAAAGAATTCCGAAACGTATTCAAGTAGATGGGGAAAATTTATTTGGTTTTGCGGCGCTTTGGGATAAATGGGAAGATGAAAATGGCCCGTTGTTTACGTGCACGCTTCTAACAAAAGAGGCGAATGAATCTATACGTCCCATTCATCATCGGATGCCAATTATTTTATCGGAAGAAGCGGAGGATATTTGGTTAAAAGATAGTTTTCGTAATGCGTTGGAAGCAAAACAATTTTTAGATGAAGTAGACGATGTTCATTTTCATTATTATACCGTAAGCGATGTTGTAAACAATGTGAAACATAATGAAAAAGCATGTATTGAACCTATTTCATAAACATTGTACAATATAAAAAACAGTATATTGGAGAGATAGTATGGTACGTGTATTATTCGTTTGTTTAGGCAATATTTGTAGGTCCCCAATGGCGGAGGCGGTTTTTCGTCATAAAGTAAAGGAAGCAGGATTGGAAAAGAAGATTGAAGTAGATTCTGCTGGGACGGCTAGTTGGCATACAGGGAAACAACCATATCATGGTACAAGGGGAAAATTAGATACGTTACACATTTCATATGATGGTATGAAAGCAAGGCAAATAAATGAAAAAGACTTCCATACATTTGACTATGTATTAGCGATGGATGAACAAAATATATTGGATATAGAAGATATGTATTCGTTCGATAAAAAGATGCTTCATTTTGGTAAATTAATGGATGTTGTAGAGAATGCAAAAGAAGTCAATGTACCAGATCCATATTACACAGGGAATTTCGATTATACATATGAACTAGTTAGTGAAGCATGTGATGCTTTATTAGAAAAAATTAAAATAGAACATAAAATACAAGGTTAGGAGACAGAGAAATGGGGAAAAGAAAACTATTAACAGGAATTATTGCAGGAGCAGCAATTGGTGGGATCGTTAGTTTATGTAATAAGGAAACACGTACATATGCAAAGGACAGTCTTGAACAATTGAAAGATAATGTAACCAACTGTGTTACAAACCCATCGGATGTAATTGACCAAATGAAAGAAACCGTACAATCTGTATCATCTTTTGTTGAAAATAATGTAGACGGTGCGGTCAATGCATTAGAACAAGTTGAATCAACTGTAAATAGATTTTTAAAATAAAGTGATAGTGTGTCGTAAATGGGAGAGAGGGAAAAAATATGCAAAAAGTCATTCGATTTTCAAAGGAAATGATACGTCGAATAGGTGAGGCAGACGTGATGGGTCTATCTGCACAATTGGCATACTTTTTCCTTTTATCTTTATTTCCGTTCTTATTATTCTTAGTGACATTATTAGGTTTTTTGCCCATTCAAGTAGATGAATTTTTAGATAGTATTGGTACATACTTGCCTGAAGAAGTAGTCGCTATGATTGAATCGAACTTAACGAACTTAGTAAATACAAGAAGTGGTGGATTATTGTCTGTCAGTATATTAGGTACAATTTGGTCTGCATCAAACGCATTTAATGCTATTGCTAAATCTTTTAATAAAGCATATCAAATTGAAGAAGAACGTTCCTTCATAAAAAACCGTTTAGTAGCTTTTCTTTTAATGTTTGTCCTGATTACGGTTGTTGCAGTTGCATTATTGTTATCGGTTTTTGGTAAATTAATTGGAGAAAAATTATTCGGTTTAATCGGATTACATAGTTTAGCAGATATATGGGATTTCGTTCGCCTTTCGACGAGTTCTTTAACGTTCTTTGTCGCATTTGTTATTTTGTATAAATTCGCACCAAACAGAAAGATAAAAGTGACTCATGTTGTCTGGGGTGCATTATTTACGACTATTTTATGGCAAATTGCCTCCTTAGGCTTCTCATTTTATGTCAATACGTTAGGAAACTATTCAGCAACATATGGAAGTTTAGGAACGGTCATTATATTGATGATTTGGTTTTATTTATCAGGAATTATCATTAATACTGGTGGCGTTTTAAATGCTTATATATTAGATATAAAAGAAAAGAAATATGAAGTAAAATAAACCGTGTGACAATGTAAGGTACAATGTATCCAATTTTGCTGAACCAACAGCTATTACTATTTAATTACACGAAGGTCGCCTTTTTTCAGTAGGTTAATCTCCTGAAAGGGGCGACTTTTTTTGGTGCATCTGTAAAATTGGATGATTATCATTTTGTTTTTACGTCTACGAAATCGTTATTATCATTGTTGTAGAAGTAATTGAGAATTAAAATGTGTATAGGATATAGGGTAAATATTAAAAAAATCGAAGTTGCTTATATTGATTTTAATATAGAATTGATTATAATAAGTAATTGTAGAGGCATAAAAGTTTGTTTTTTTAAGAGTGTTAATGTTTGTATCATATCGGATTGTTGTTTTAATCATAATTGAGAAATACGACTCATAAATGAGATTCGTAGGCAATAAAATGATCGCTGAAAATACATAGAAAACATGTATAACTGTTTCATATATGGAACATACTATAGATGATGAAAGAAATTGAACGATATGTGACAAGTTACACAAACTCTTGACAAATGTATCGAAAAGGTAGAAAATAAATATAAGATTAGAATTATTATTGATAAGGAATGAATTAGTCAATAATATTCAATATATACTTAGGAGGAATTTTTCATGTCATTAATTGGTAAGAAAATCGAAGAATTTAACGCAGAGGCATATAATCCAGCAAACGGAGAGTTTATCTCAGTATCCGATCAAGATTTACAAGAAAAGTGGAGTATCGTATGTTTTTACCCAGCTGACTTCACATTCGTTTGTCCAACTGAATTAGAAGACTTACAAAATCAATATGCAGAATTAAAAGAATTAGGAGTAGAAGTTTACTCTGTATCAACAGATACACACTTTACACATAAAGCATGGCATGACCACTCAGATGCAATTAGCAAAATTGAGTACATTATGATTGGGGACCCTTCTCAAAAAATTTCACGTAATTTTGACGTGTTAGATGAAGAAGCAGGTCTTGCACAACGTGGAACGTTCATTATCGATCCAGATGGTGTTGTACAAGCTGCAGAAATTAACGCAGACGGAATTGGACGTGACGCAAGTACTTTAGTTTCTAAAATTAAAGCTGCTCAATACGTACGTAATAACCCAGGCGAAGTTTGCCCAGCTAAATGGGAAGAAGGCGCGGAAACATTAAAACCTAGCTTAGACTTAGTAGGTAAAATTTAAGGAGTGCTTTAAATGATATTAGATGCTGATATGAAAGCACAATTAAAACAATATATGGAGCTTTTAGAAGATGATGTAACAATTAAGCTAAGTGTCGGAAATGACAAAGCTTCAGAAGATATGACATCTTTAGTAGATGAATTAGCTTCATTATCGTCTAAAATAACAATTGAACATACAGTCTTAAATCGTACACCTAGTTTCAGCATTAACCGTGGAAAAGAGGAGACTGGCGTAACTTTTGCCGGTCTACCTTTAGGCCACGAGTTCACTTCATTAGTATTAGCTTTATTACAAGTTAGTGGTAGAGCACCAAAAATTGATGAAGCTGTAGCTGAACAGGTGAAAAATTTAGATGGCACATACCATTTTGATACGTATGTAAGCTTAACATGTCAAGTATGTCCGGAAGTAGTACAAGCATTAAACATCATGACTGTATTAAATCCGAACATTACACATACAATGGTTGATGGTGCTACATTCAAACAAGAAGTAGAAGAAAAGAAAATCATGGCTGTCCCAACGGTATTCTTAAATGGTGAAGAATTCAACGGTGGACGTATTACAATTCCAGAAATTTTAGCTAAATTAGGTTCAGGACCTGATGCAAGTGAATTTGCTAATAAAGACCCATTTGATGTATTAGTTGTTGGAGGAGGCCCTGGTGGGGCAACAGCAGGAATTTATGCTGCACGAAAAGGAATCCGTACTGGAATTGTTGCAGAACGATTCGGTGGACAAATTTTAGATACAGCTACTATCGAAAACTTTATAAGTGTGAACCGTATTGAAGGTCCACAATTAGCAGCAAACCTAGAATCGCATGTAAAAGATTATGACATTGATGTGATGGATTTACAACGTGCAAAAAGTTTACAAGTAAATGATTATGTAGAATTAGAACTAGAAAATGGCGCAACATTAAAAAGTAAAGCAGTTGTTTTATCAACAGGAGCAAGTTGGCGTAAAGTAGGAGTTCCTGGTGAAGAGGAATTCCGTAATAAAGGTGTTGCATACTGTCCACATTGTGATGGTCCATTATTTGAAGGTAAGCGTGTTGCAGTAATCGGTGGAGGAAACTCTGGAATTGAAGCTGCTATCGACTTATCAGGTATCGTAGAACATGTAACAGTTATAGAGTTTGGTGAGGAGTTAAGAGCGGATTCTGTTTTACAAGACCGTCTTCATCGTTTACCAAATGTAACAGTTATTACACAAGCACAAACGACTGAAATTACAGGTACAGATGTTGTAGATGGAATTACTTATATTGATCGAGCAACAGAGGAAGAAAAACATATTGAATTAGAAGGTGTTTTTGTTCAAATTGGATTAGTACCAAACACTGCTTGGCTCGGTGACTTAGTGGAAAAAAATAAAATGGGTGAAATCATCGTAGATAAGTACGGAGCGACAAATGTTCCAGGTGTTTACGCATCAGGAGACTGTACAGATTCTGCTTATAACCAAATTATTATTTCAATGGGTGCATCAGCAACAGCATCATTAAGTGCGTACGATTACGTCGTAAAAAATGCAGAGAAATTTGCAAAAGTAAAAGCATAATAAAATGAGCTTATCCACCGTTGGATAAGCTCATTTTTTATGTATTTGAAAATGTTTCCTATCGTAATAAGATAAAGTTGGTTTCCCTACCACGATATCTAAAGAGAGAGTCCATCCTAATGCAGGATAAGAATAGACACAGTGGTGATGTACGTACTCTGCTAAAACTAAGTGTATCTCCATTTATGGGATGAAATCGTTATGCAATTTTAAAGTATAAATATGGAAACTTGGAAGTTGCAAGAATATGGCCCAAAGTTGCAAGAATCCAACCCGGAGTTGCAAGAATATGGCCCAAAGTTGCAAGAATCCAACCCGAAGTTGCAAGAATATGGCCCAAAGTTGCAAGAATACAATCCAAAGTTGCAAGAATCGATGCGAGCATGTGGTGCATAAAAGAGCCCATTCAGTGAGCTTTTTAGACTGAGACCGGTCACAAAGGTTTTATGCTGCAGAGCAAACGACCAGTTCACACAAGTAGATAAACAACTGAAATATATGTAATAGTTTTGAATGGAGGATAAAAGAAAAATCTTAACGTACAGATTGATATGTACGTTAAGATTTGTGTATACAAATGCTATTCAGCAAGTCCTTCTGATAAGCCTAATAAAATAATTCCGAACATCACGACCCCAATCATAACGTATTGGCGGGTGGATAAAACTTCTTTAAGGAAAATTCTTGATAAAATTACAGAAAATATTCCGTGTGCTGCAATAAGTGGTGCAGCGATTATCGCATTTCCTGCAATGGCAAATACATAGAAAAATTGCCCAGTTGTTTCTAAAATCGCGGCTGTTCCTCGATCTTTTTCTTTAAATAAGGAATATTTCTCTTTTTTTATAAAACGTACATATATAAATGAGAGTACGGCGACGATAAAAAACGTATATTCATACGCAACTAATGCATTATCCTCAGGGATTAATGCTAGTTCATCCAAATAGATACCATCCAAAAATGTACCAATTCCATCAATTAACGCATATAAAATCGGAAATGTAATCGCTAAAAAACTTAATTGGTATTTAGGATCAATTATTTCATTTTGTCTTTTTAATGCATATGTTTCTGCTTGTTTTTCATAAACAGCTAATGTAATAACGCCGATTGTAACAATAATAATTCCGGCAATATCTATCATACTCATTTCGCGTGGAAAGAAAATATATAATAAAATTGCACTTACTGCTCCAGCTGAGTTTTGAACTGGTGCTGCAATCGATAATTCGATGTACCGTAATCCAATATATCCGATTGTCATCGATAAAATATACATAAATGATACTGGAAAATAACGAACCATGTCAAAAGGGTCAAAAGCAATATCTTTTATAAGCATATATGCGGTTGCATGAATTCCCATAACAAATCCAACCATAATGACAATTTTTAAATGTGTGTACTTTTCTTCAACATTCGATCCTTTTTTATAAAATAAATTGGCTGCACCCCAAGCAATTGCTGTAATGATAGCAAATATAAACCACATGAAACATAAAACCTCCATATTATTATTATTAATCCTTACATATCGTACCATAAAATAAGAAAAAGCGATAAAGATATAAATTCTTTATCGCCTTTTTCTATTCTTGTTCTGTTTGAAAATTACGCATTGGTGTAGCGATTTCTGCTCCTTCTTCTTTTAATATGTTTAAAATACGAAGGTTTAATTGTTCACGCGTATTAATATATGGATCATAATCAGTGGAAGCGGTGAAGAAATTTAACATAATTTCAATTCCTTGATCTGTTAAATTATTCACTTTCACATAAATTGTCTCTTGATGTACCTCTGGATGGGTGCGAATAGCTTCATCGATTTTTGTAACAGCATTTTCTACGATGGTTGTTGGAGTATCGTACATAAGCATAAACGAAAATGTGATTTGACGTTTCCCCATTTTACTCCAATTCGTAATGGGCTCATTTGCAAGTGTAGCATTTGGAACTGTTACAAGCGCTTGTGAAAAAGTTCTTACTCTTGTACTGCGAAACGATATATCCTCCACCGTTCCATCTACACTAGGTGTTGTAATCCAATCATTTATTGTAAAAGGTTTTTCCGTAATAATAATAATTCCACCAAATAAATTTGCGATAGCATCTTGTGCAGCTAATGAAAAAGCAAGTCCACCTAGCCCTAATCCAGTTAAAAAGCCTCCGACTTGATAGTTGAACTCTTGCAAAATAACACTAATACTAATTGCGATAATGATTACTTGTAACGAACGTGATAAAAATGGAATTAAAATATCATCCAGTTTAATATTCGTTTTTTCATTAATAAAACGAAACATCTGTGAAGAACTAGAAGCTAAATTCAATAATCCCCACGTAATTAAAAAAATTACAAAAACACGTAATAATTTATACATCGGTTCATCAATCGCATGATAATGTGGATAATATTGAATGGAAACATATAATCCTAATGCGATGAAAAACCACTGTAATGGTCGTTCAAAAGCAGCTAAAATATTTGGAAATAGTGCTGTTTTCCCTTTATGACCAATTTTAAGTAAAAATTTAAATATATATTTTGTGAAAATTTTTCGGAACAAAATAAATAATAGGAAAATCCCGATGGTAATCCCGATTGTTTTCAAATGTTCTAATGAAATTAAATAATCCCAAGTCATGTTTCAATCTCCTAAAATAAGTTTTCTTTAACGTATCATATAATGGCTGTTTTCGTCTACTTTCAAAAATATTTCCCAGGAAATATGCTGTGTGAAGATGATTTATTTGTAAATAAAATTTTCATGGTAGAATAGAAGAGGAGATTGTTATAAAAGGGGATGGAAATCAAGATGATTCAGCATTCGAAAAAAATGGATAATTTTTCACCAGCAATTTTTGGAGATTTAAAAAAAGCGGCAAATGAAAAGGCAGAAACTGGTGTGAAAATAATTGATTTAAGTTTAGGAAGCCCAGATCTTCCACCAAATGAAAAAATACGAAAAACATTATCTGATACAAGTTTACAAGAAAATATGTATGGATACACATTAACCGGAATTAAATCTTTTAATGAGGCTGTTAGCGATTATTATAAACGTAGAGTAAATGTCGATATAGATGCAGAGACAGAAGTTTTACAAACGATGGGATCACAAGAAGGTCTCGTGCATTTACCGATTGCATTTTGCAATGAAGGGGATATTGTTTTAACGACAAATCCAGCATATGTTGCATACGATGCTGGCATAAAATTAGCAGGTGCAGAACCATACTATATGCCACTGAAGAAGGAAAATAATTATTTACCTAATTTAAAAGATGTTCCTGAAGAGATATTGCAAAAGGCTAAATTACTTATTTTGAATTTACCGGGTAATCCTGTTCCAGCAATGCCAAATGACCGTTTTTTTAAAGAAGTGATTGAAATATGTACTACATATAATATTTTAGTTCTACATGACGCGGCATATTCGGAATATTATTTTGAAGGGAACCAACCATCAAGCTTCCTTTCAATAGATGGAGCAAAAGATGTTGGACTTGAAATTAATTCTTTATCCAAAAGCTTTAGCTTAGCTGGTGCAAGGATTGCATATTTTGTAGGGAATAAAGATGCAATCACCGTATTAAAACAATTAAAATCTAATTTAGATTATGGGATTTTTGCACCGATTCAAAAAGCGGCAGTGACTGCTTTAGAGAATGCAGAAGAAATTACGGACCAATTAAGAATTGTTTTCAAGGAACGCCATCAAATCATGATGGAAGGGTTACGAAAGATTGGCTGGGAAGTTGCTCCTTCTACAGGTGGCATGTTTATCTGGGCTAAATATCCTTATGATATGAGCTCCATTGATTTTTCCTTTAAATTAATCGAACAAGTAGGTATTGTTACGGTTCCAGGTACTTCCTTTGGAACAGAAGGAGAAGGTTATGTACGAATTGCTTTAGTACAGGACGCGGAGACATTACAAGATGCTATAGAGCGTTTAGCAACTTTAACATTCGAATAAAAGGAGCAAGTAGATGAAAAAAGGAATTTTAATACTAACGGTTCTATGTATGATGTTAATTGGTTGTCAATCAGATCATGACGCATACGATGTCGACGGATTTTCAGCGGTGAAAGAATATGTTGATACAATCATTCCACTTATCGATAAGGCGTTGGATTCAATGGAGGAAACAGATGTACAAGAAATAACTAAAACTAATGAACAGTTATTTATATTTGGAGAAGGAACGAAGTATGATAAGGCGGAAATGGCGAATTGGACGATTGAATTAGGTTTAGAAGAAGGTGAATGGGTCATAGAGGGAGAGGAACTATTTGAACAACTAATGGCAGTGTATCAAACAACAAATGCATTTATAAATGAATTTGAAGAACAGAGTAAAGTATCTGAAGAAACGGTAAAGGCATTGCAACAAGAACGAACAGCACTGGCAGAAATGTTTCGACAGTAAATAGTATTTTAGGAACTTAGGACATAGTAAGCGTTAATACAACATGCAAATAATGATGAAAAAGGTATGGTTTATCTTTCTGAACGTGAACGAATTATTTAGTATGCCTTTATTTATATGTTGTAGATGTTTACGAACTAATGTCCTGAGTTCTTTTTAATGAAAAATAGTTTGAATTTTTTGTAAATGGGTATATGTTCTTATAGAATCAAATAAGATTGGAGGTTGGATATAGTCCATACTAAACATGCTTGAATTATAAAAAATCACACTATATGATTTTTAGGGAAAATAGGTTATAATACACATAATGAATGACTATTCATAAATGATATAGGAGTGATTTTAATGAAAAAGGTACAGTTAATTCGTGAAAGTGGCGTTTCCATTATTCAATTAAATAGGCCGGAAACATACAATGCTTTAGATATTGAAGCATTAGAACAGTTAGAAGCGATTATCAAGGAAGTAAAAAACAATGAAGACAAAATTGTCATTATTACAGGAGAAGGAAAGGCGTTTTGTGCGGGTGGCGATGTAAGTATGATGGCAACATTAAAAGACGTTGATTTATTTGACGATTTAATGAATGCGATTACAAATATTGTAACGACACTATATTTCATGCCAAAAATAGTTATTTCCGCAGTGAACGGTTCTGCAGCAGGACTTGGTATGAGCCTTGCGTTAAACGCTGATTATGTTGTTGCAAATAAAGAAGCTAAATTTGGTATGTTGTTTGGAGGAATTGGACTTATTCCAGACGGAGGAGCTCATTTTTTCTTACAACAGAGAGTAGGTACCGAAAAAGCAAAACAATTCATATGGAGTTTAGAACAGATGAATGCGGAAGAAGCGAAACAAGCCGGATATGTAGATGTTTTATCAGAAGAGGATGCTTTTGTAGCAGCAAAAATATTGGCAAGTAAACTTTCACAAGGGCCAATCCAAGCATTTTTACAAACGAAAGAAATTTTACATACACAAAATAAACAACAATTAGAAGAAATATTACTATTGGAAAAAGAGGGACAATTGAAAGCATCACAATCAAAAGATCATCGAGAGGGAGTTCGGGCATTTTTAGAAAAGCGAAAACCTCAATTCCAAGGAAAATAAAACATCTTCTACGGTATATTTGGCAATTCTTTCACAAACTCTTCATAAAACTGATATTTATTGAGCATATTCGAGCAAATGTCAGTAATCATATAGAAAATTAAGATGAATCATAATAAATCGCTTGTTTAACAAATAAATGAATGTCAATGCAATTTGAAATAAGGTATAGAAGAATGTTAACGTTAATAAGTGATGTTCATTTTTAAAGCTTGAAAATGGATCATCAAATATAGGTTGAGGTGAAAATGTGTGCCAGTAATAGAAGTAGAAGGACTAACAAAAGTATTTGGTAAAAATACAAAAGAAGCATTGAAATTAGTAGATGAAGGTGCTTCTAAAGAAGAGGTTTTAAACAAAACCGGTTGTACGGTTGCGGTAAACAATGCAACATTCTCTGTAGAACAAGGGGAATTTTTCGTTATTATGGGTTTATCAGGTAGTGGTAAATCAACATTAATTAGATTAATTAATCGATTAATTGAACCGACAAAGGGTATCATTAAAGTTGATGGGAAAGATATTTCTAACTTAGATAAAAAGTCTTTACGTGAAGTAAGACGTAAAAAAATGAGTATGGTTTTCCAACGTTTTGCCTTATTCCCGCATCGTACTGTATTAGAAAATGTAGAATTTGGTTTAGAAATTCAGAAAATGGATAAGGCAAAACGAAAAGAAATTGCTTTAAAATCTTTAGAATTAGTAGGATTAGAGGATTATGCGAATCAATATCCTGGCCAACTTTCAGGTGGGATGCAACAACGTGTTGGTTTAGCTAGAGGATTAACGAATGATCCTGAAGTTTTATTAATGGATGAGGCATTCTCTGCTCTGGACCCATTAATTCGTAAAGATATGCAAGATGAAATGGTCGATTTACAAGCGAAAATGCAGAAAACTATTTTATTTATTACGCATGACCTTGATGAAGCATTACGATTAGGCGATCGAATTGCATTAATGCGAGATGGTGAAATAGTTCAAATTGGAACGCCGGAAGAAATTTTAACAAATCCAGCGAACGATTATGTAGAAAAGTTTGTGGAAGATGTGGACCGTTCGAAAGTTTTAACGGCAGGACATATTATGAAACGACCTGAAACGGTGAATATTGACCGTCATGGACCACGTGTTGCTTTAGAAAGAATGCGTGCCGAAGGAATTTCTAGTATTTTAGTTGTCGATAAAGACCGTCGTTTACAAGGGTATGTAACGGCAGATGACGCATTAAAGGCTAGAAAAGAAGAAATAACGGATTTAAACGAAATATTACGTACAGATATTACTGAAGTAGATATCGAAACACCGATGAATGAAATCTTTAATATGATTTATGATACTCCAATTCCATTAGCAGTTATTAAAGATGGAAAATTAGCTGGTGTACTCGTGCGAGGTGCTGTTATAGCTGGACTAGCTAATGAAGGGAGTGTGAATGGAAATGAATAATTTACTTCTTGGACAATTATTTAATAAGATTCCTATTGCAGAAAAAACAGAACTAGCTACAGAATGGATTACTGAGAAGTTTTCTTTCTTATTCACGCCGATAAAAGAACATTTTGGTAGTTTTATGGAGTGGACAGCCGAAATGTTAAATACGGTGCCACCGATTGCAATGATTATTATCGTAGCAATTTTAGCATTTTTTATATCTGGAAAACGCTTTGGATTAGCTATATTTTCCATTATAGGATTATTAATTATTGAAAACCAAGGCTATTGGGTACATTTAATGGATACTTTTTCATTAGTGTTAATCGCTAGTTTGTTATCGATTATTATTGGTGTGCCAGTTGGTATACTAATGGCAAAGAGTAAAATTGCCGAAACCATCATTACGCCCATTCTTGACTTTATGCAGACAATGCCAGCTTTCGTATACTTGATTCCAGCAGTAGCATTCTTCGGAATTGGAATGGTTCCAGGTGTGTTTGCATCATTAATTTTTGCGACACCACCGACAGTACGTTTTACGAATTTAGGAATTAGACAAGTTTCAGAAGAATTAGTAGAAGCTTCAGATGCATTTGGAAGTACAGGGGCACAGAAGTTATTTAAAGTCGAACTTCCGATGGCGAAAGCGACGATTATGGCTGGGATTAACCAGACGGTAATGCTAGCATTATCTATGGTTGTTATTGCCTCCATGATTGGTGCGCCAGGATTAGGACGAGAAGTGTTATCTGCCTTACAACGTGCTCAAGTTGGTACAGGTTTTGTTGCGGGTATCGGTATCGTTATTTTAGCAATCATTATTGATCGCTTTACACAAAATATGAACAAACAAAAGTAAATTGTGGTTATCTTTTCAAGTATGAAAAGTTTCCAAATATATATTACGTTAAAGGGGAGTATTCATCTTATGTTGACAAAACTTAAGAAAATTGGTTTAGTTTCTGGTTTATCAGCAACATTGTTATTAGCTGCTTGTGGCGGTGGTAACGATAATAACGCTGGAAACAACAATGATGGTGCAGCAAATAGTAATAATGCTGGCGCTAATTATGGAGAAGAAATGAATTATCAAATTACTGGTATTGAGCCTGGTGCAGGTGTTTTCAAAGCATCTGAACAAGCAATTGAAGATTATGAATTAGAAGGTTGGGAAGTACAAGCATCTTCAAGTGGTGCGATGGCTACCGCATTAGGAGAAGCAATTAAAAATGAAGAACCGATCGTTGTTACTGGTTGGTCACCACACTGGAAGTTTGCTAAATATGATTTAAAATATTTAGAAGATCCTAAAGGTACTTTTGGTGATGCAGAAACAATTAATACGATGGTTCGTGAAGATTTAGAAGATGATATGCCTGAAGCATATGCACTATTAGATAACTTCAACTGGACTCCAGATGATTTAGAGGAAGTTATGTTAAAAATTTCAGAAGGTGCAGACCCGAAAGAAGCAGCAGAAGAGTGGATCGGTGACAACGAAGATAAAGTAGAAGCTTGGACAGACGGTATCGATGAAGTAGACGGAGGTAGTATTGAATTAGTGTACGTTGAATGGGATACAGAAGTAGCTTCAACAAATGTCGTTGGATCCATATTAGAAGATTTAGGATATGATGTTACAGTTACTCCGCTTGATAATGCTGTAATGTGGGAAGCTGTTGCATCAGGTGAAGCGGATGGAATGGTTGCGGCTTGGTTACCAGGAACACATGGTGATTTGTTCGCTGAATATGAAGATAAGTTAGTGGATTTAGGTCCGAACTTAGAAGGAGCTAAAATTGGTTTAGTAGTACCAGCATATATGGACATTGATTCTATTGAAGATTTAGATACGAAATAAACGGAATAAGAGGCTGTATTTTATATATATATAGCCTCTTTTTTTTATATAAAAAATGGGAGTGCTTACATTGAAAAAAATATTTAAGAAAGGTTTCATTACTTTAGGAGTAACGAGTGCATTATTAATTGCCGGATGTAGTAGTTCGAATAATGATGCAACAAATAATGATGGGAATACAAATTATAGCGAGGCGGTCGATTATACCATTATTGGCATTGAACCTGGAGCAGGAATTTCTGTTACAACAGAAAAAGCGATTGAAGAATATGAGCAATTGGCGGGTTGGGAAGTGGAATTATCTTCCACAGCTGCAATGATGTCCGAATTGGATAGTGCATATAAAAATGAGGAACCAATTATTGTGACTGGTTGGAATCCACATTGGATGTTCGCGAAATATCCTGATTTAAAATATCTAGAGGACCCTCTTGATATTTATGGTGGAGAAGAAGGAATTAATACATTAACACGTATCGGTTTTGAAGAAGAGTACCCACAAGCTTATAAATTTTTATCACAATTTAAATGGGACGTAGAAGATATGGAAGAAATTATGTATGAAGCGGAAGAAACAGGGGATGAAGTAGAAGATGTGGCAGTACGTTGGGTAGAAGAGAATGAAGATAAAGTTTCTAGCTGGATCGATGGAGTAGATGGGGAAGGAGAATCCATTGAACTTGTCTCCACACCATGGGATTCAGAAAGAGCTTCATCAGGAGTTGTAAAAGAAGCAATGGAACAAGTAGGGTTTGAAGTGAAAGTTACTCCTGTAGATGTTGCGGTCGTTTATGAATCATTAGCAAATGGAGATGCGGATGCCACAGTTGCAGCATGGTTACCTTTAACACATAGAGAATTCTTTGAAAAACATGAAGATAAACTGGTTGACCTAGGCGCGAATTTAACAGGAGCGAAAATCGGTCTTTCTGTTCCTGAATATATGGATATCGATTCAATTGAAGATTTAGAGGCAAAGTAAGTAATAGTGCGATTTTTTCAATAATCCATTTAAACAAGAAGGTGTAAACGATGCATAACTGGAGAAAGCTTAGTTTCGTCATATGGAGCATATTATTGTGCTTATTTTTATTTGGATGTTCGAATGAAGAAGCAAATGATGCGTCATTAAGTGAAGCATTGGATTATACGATTACTGGAATTGAAGCGGGTGCAGGTATTTCTAATAAAACAGAATTAGCGATAGAGGAATACGACAGCTTAGCAGGATGGGATGTAGAATTTTCTTCGACAGCAGCAATGATGGCTGCATTAGAAAGTGCCTATAAAAACGAAGAGCCAATTATTATCACAGGATGGAATCCTCATTGGATGTTTGTAAAATATGATGACTTGATTTATTTAGATGATCCTCTCGGTATTTATGGGGAGGAAGAAGATATTCATACATTAACTCGTGTAGGACTAGAGGAAGAAAAGCCAGAAGCTTTCGCATTTTTTCAACAGTTTGCATGGGATATAGAAGATATGGAAACAATTTTATATGAAGCAGAAGAAACAGGCGAAGAAGTGGAAGTAGTAGCGGAAAAATGGGTAGAGGATCATGAAGAAAAAGTTTCGAAATGGATTGAAGGTGTTGATGGTACGGGAATAGAAATTGAATTAGCATCTAATCCATGGGACTCAGAACGTGCTTCTGCTGGAGTTGCAAAAGCAGCAATGGAACAAGTCGGTTTTAAAGTGAATGTAACACCATTAGATTCAGCAGTTTTATTTGAATCGATCGCAAATGGGGATGCAGATGCAACGGTAGGTGTTTGGTTGCCAGTGACGACAAAAGAGTATTACGATAAACATGAAGACAATTTAGTCGATTTAGGTCCTAATTTATCTGGTGCGAAAATCGGTCTTGCCGTTCCAAGTTATATGGGCATAAACTCCATTGAAGATTTAGACGCAAAATAAGCTTTGCAGCCTCCTTCCATCAAAAAAATGGTCATGATACATTCATTATGAATGTTAAATCAATGAGAATGAAATAAATAGAATGTAGTAGAGAAATGAGTCTCCTTAAGGTAAACAGATAAAACATAAAGTCTGTGCTACTTTAAGGGGGCTTTTTCGTTATAATTATGAAAAGTATAGGGGAAGTAAATTTTTCCAAGTATATTTTCATCCTACTATGCCAAATTAATGAAAAAAGGAGAAAATGTGATGAAACGCTTTTTATCTATTTTCATGATCATGATGGCAGTTAGTTTCTTTCAACCAACGAATGATGTTGCTGCTTATGGCTGGGGATTTAAACAAAGTAAAGAAGGAAAACCTCCAGAGTTTGGCATATACGAAAAAATCATTGATAAATATCGCACATTGCATATAGGAAATACAGATGAAAAAGAAATTTATTTTACGTTTGACCAAGGTTATGAAGCAGGTTATACCGAAAAAGTATTAGATGTATTAAAAAAATATGATGTTCCAGCGACATTTTTCGTCACAGGTCATTATGTAAAAGAAGAGCCTGAATTAATCAAACGTATGGTAAAAGATGGTCACCATATTGGGAACCATTCATACCACCACAAAGATTTTACGAAAATATCGAAAGATGAGATGTATGAAGATATTGAGAAGTTGGATAAAGCGGTAGAAAAAATTACTGGTGAAAAGCAATCAGTTTACTTGCGACCGCCAAAAGGAACATTTAATGAAAAATCTTTAAAATGGGCAGAAGAAAAAGGATATATACATGTATTCTGGTCGTTAGCATACAAAGATTGGGAACGCGATAAAACACAAGGGTGGAAACATAGTTATGATAAAATGATGCAACAAGTTCATCCAGGAGCGATTGTTTTATTGCATACGGTATCAAAGGATAATGCAGAAGCGTTAGAACATGTAATTAAAACATTACAAAAAGATGGCTATACATTTAAAGATTTAGACGATCTAATGATCCATCAATTCATTGATACGACATTGTTTTAGATAAATGAATATTCAAATAACTCCTTTATTTTGTTATACTAAATAATATAAAGATAAAGGAGTGGTAACATGAACAGAGATGATTTAATTGCTCCAGATAATTATAACATCATGATGGATATCGAAAGACATCCGGCAAATAAATTAGCACTTATTTATAAAGAGGAAAATGGTACGAGGAAAGAAATTACGTATGGCAAATTAATTGAGAATGTAAATCGAATAGCAAACGTATTAGTGGAGAAAGGGTTACAAAAAGGCGATAAATTACTCGTTATGGTACCTAGGATTATCGAAGCTTATGAGACATATTTAGCTGCATTAAAAACAGGAATTATTATTATCCCAAGTTCAGAAATGTTAACGACAGCCGATTTACAATATCGAGTGACACATGGAGAGGTAAAAGGGGTTGTCAGTTATTTTCCATTTGCAGAGGCCTATAAGGGGATTAAGCAATATGATGAATTATTAAAATTCTCCATTGGAAACAGTATCGAAGGTTGGCATTTTTTAGATGCTTTAAAAGAGGAAGCAAGTCCAAAGTATGACATGGAACATACATCTAAGGAGGATATTGCATTTTTACCTTATACTTCTGGAACAACCGGTAATCCAAAAGGTGTTGTCCATACACATGCATGGGGATATGCACATTTACGAACAGTCGCCGAAAATTGGTTAGCGATTGAAAAGGATGATATCGTTTGGGCAACAGCTGCTCCAGGATGGCAAAAATGGGTTTGGAGCCCATTGATGTCTGTATTAGGTTCTGGAGCAACAGGATTTGTATATAATGGAAAATTTAATGCGGAAAAATATATGACACTGTTAGAAAAGGAAAAAATTAATGTATTATGTTGTACGCCCACTGAATATCGTATGATGGCAAAATTAGATCAATTATCTACTTATAATTTAAACCATTTACATAGTGCAGTTTCTGCAGGGGAGCCATTAAATCGCGAAGTAATTGATACATTTCAACAGACTTTTAATTTGTCTGTACGTGATGGATATGGACAAACTGAAAATACACTTTTGCTAGGTATTATGAAGGAAATGGAAGTGAAACCTGGTTCGATGGGGAAACCAACACCTGGTAATGAGGTAGAAATAATTAATGACGCAGGAACAATTGTAGACGTTGGAGAAGTCGGTGATATTGCTGTTAAATTAAATAGTCCAGCATTGTTTAAACAATATTATAAAGATGAAGAAAGAACGTCTATTGCCAAACGCGGAGATTTCTATGTTACGGGCGATCGCGCCAAAAAAGATGAAGATGGATATTTTTGGTTTGAAGGCCGGGATGATGATATTATTGTAAGTTCTGGCTATACAATCGGACCATTTGAAGTAGAAGATGTGCTCGTAAGGCACCCGGCTGTTCAGGAATGTGCTGTTGTTGGAACACCAGATGAAATACGGGGCCAATTGGTAAAAGCTTTTATTGTATTACGGCATGAGGTTGCAGATGAAGTTTCATTAATTGATGAATTAAAAACTTTTTGCAAAAAAGAAACTGCACCATATAAATATCCTAGAAAAATTGAATTTATAACGGAATTACCAAAAACAGTGTCAGGAAAAATCCGTCGAGTAGAACTGAGAGAATTAGAAAAAGCAAGATATAATGAACAAAATGGATAATTAAAATAGAGATGAAACAGCGTCGATCAAATATATTCGACGTTGTTTTATTTATTTTTAAAAAAATAAGAAAAAAGACTTGAAAGTCAAAGAAGGTCAGTGTATAATAAAATCATAGTCAAAGATAGTCAAAGTCAAAATGACGAAAGACAAACTTGGCGAATAACATCATATTATATATTAAAGGAGGAACTATAATATGAAATGTCAACAGTGTGGAATTAATCGTGCAAATGTAAATATGGCAATGCAATTCAATAATGAGAAGATGCAATTACATTTATGTAATGAATGTTTTAACAAAGTACAAAATCAAATGTCAGATATGAGTAACTTTATGCAAGGAGATGGATTTTTTGATCAAGGATTTTTCCAGCAAAATATGGGAGGATTTAACCAAGGTCAAAGCCGAACGAAAACAAAACAGAAACAAGGCGGCGGTCGTGATGGTTTATTAGATCAATTAGGTAATAATGTAACAGACGATGCGAGAAACAATCGAATTGATCCAGTTATCGGCCGTGATATAGAAGTAAAACGTGTTATAGAAACTTTAAACCGCCGAAACAAAAACAATCCTGTTTTAATTGGGGAACCTGGTGTTGGTAAAACAGCAATCGCGGAAGGGTTAGCATTAAAAATTGTAGAAGGAAATGTCCCTTCCAAATTAATGAACAAAGAAGTATATGTATTAGATGTTGCTTCATTAGTTGCAAATACAGGAATCCGTGGACAATTTGAAGAAAGAATGCAGCAATTAATCCAAGAGTTAAAAGACCGTCCAGAAGTTATTTTATTTATCGATGAGCTTCATTTATTAGTCGGTGCTGGAATGACAGAAGGATCTCAAATGGATGCAGGGAATATTTTAAAACCTGCCTTAGCTCGTGGAGAGTTACAAATTATTGGTGCAACAACATTAAAAGAGTATCGTCAAATTGAAAAGGATGCTGCATTAGAGCGTCGTTTCCAACCAATTATTGTAAAAGAGCCTTCATTAGAAGAAGCGGTACAAATTTTACAAGGAATTAAATCACGTTACGAACAGTTCCATGGTGTCACATATAGTGACGAAGTGGTGGATGCGTTCGTACAATTATCAAACCGTTACATTCAAGACCGCTTTTTACCAGATAAAGCAATTGATTTAATGGATGAAGTTGGTGCGAGACTGAACCTTGCGAACGCGGATAAAGATTCTGACTCTATTGAACAACAATTAGAAAAGATAACGAAAGAAAAAGAAGCAGCTGCAGAACAAGAAGATTATGAACGTGCAGCGAACCTACGTTACCAAGAAATCCAATTACAAAAACAGCTAGACAAAGCAAATGAAGCTGATACAGAAGTTCGTGCTGCGGTAAAAGTAGAAGATATAGAACAAATAATTGAGGAAAAAACAGGTGTCCCTGTGACAAAATTGCAGACAGATGAACGGGAAAAAATGAAAAACTTCGCCGAACATTTACGCGCAAAAGTGATTGGACAAGATGAGGCAGTGGATCATATTGCTAAAGCAATCCGCCGTAGTCGTGCAGGGTTAAAATCAAAATATCGTCCAATAGGATCATTTTTATTCGTCGGACCAACTGGTGTTGGGAAAACTGAATTATCAAAAGTATTAGCAGAGGAAATGTTTGGTACAAGAGATGCGTTAGTTCGTCTCGATATGAGTGAGTATATGGAAAAACATACAGTATCAAAATTAATTGGTTCTCCTCCAGGATATGTAGGTCATGAAGAGGCAGGACAATTAACAGAAAAGGTACGACGCCAACCATATTCAATCATCTTATTAGACGAAATTGAAAAAGCACACCCAGACGTACAAAATATGTTCCTACAAATTATGGAAGATGGTCATTTAACAGACTCACATGGTAGAACAGTGAGTTTTAAAGACACAGTTATAATTATGACGAGCAATGCTGGTTCACAGGTTAAAGAAGTAAATGTCGGTTTTGAAAAAGAAAACAACGTAATTTCTTCTTTTGAAAACTTATCAGATTACTTTAAGCCTGAATTCTTGAACCGTTTCGATGCAATTGTTACATTCAATGAGCTAGAAGAAGAACATTTATTACACATTTTCGATTTAATGCTTACAGAATTAGAAAACACAATTGAAAATAGTGATATTTCTATCCATATAACAGATGAGGCGAAAACTCATTTAGTCAAATTAGGATATGACCCTCGTTTTGGTGCCAGACCATTACGTCGTGTTATCCAAAATGAAATTGAAGATAGATTAACGGACTTAATCTTAGAAGATGAAACAATAAAAGAAGTTCAAGTTGTATTAGAAGATGAAGAAATCGTCATGAAAAAAGCATAATGAGCTGAAGCGGTGCTATCATTGATAGCACCGCTTTTTTTATGTAAACTAGGTAGTTGCAAGAATACAGTGTGAAGTTGCAAGAATATGGGCCGAAGTTGCAAGAATACAGTGCAAAGTTGCAAGAATATGGGCCGAAGTTGCAAGAATCCAGTGTGAAGTTGCAAGAATCCAGTGCAAAGTTGCAAAAATACAGAGCGAAGTTGCAAGAATCCCACCCAAAGTTGCAAGAATAAAGTGCGAAGTTGCAAGAATATAGGTTGAGGTTGCAAGAATGCAGTGCAAAGTTGCAAGAATATAGTGCGAAGTTGCAAGAACCCAACATCAAACCTGCAATAACCCAAGCCACAAATCGCAAGAATTCAGTCGAAAACCATAACCACCTCCTCCACAAAAAAGGAATATTTCAAAAAAACTCAAATAATTTATATTAAAATGTTCAAAATTGGCAAAACTAGAAGAAATGGCTTTTGGAGAGGAAGAATTTTTATGATTGAAAAAGAAGCATGGTCATTGAATGGTATTTTAGGAATGATCATAATCGGGATCCTTACAATATGTGCGGTACTTAGCTTCTTGCATCATCATTATGTAGTTGCATTACTATTATTTATTATAACTCTTTTCTTTTTAACGAGTTTTACATTTGTATATCCGAATGAAGCGAAATTAATTACATTTTATCATGGATATGTAGGGACGATTCGTAAACATGGGTTCATTTTTACCATTCCGCTTACTAAAAAAAGAACGATTTCACTCAGAAATGAGTCGATCCATTTAAAAGATATTACCATTTATGGAACAGACAATGAAACATGGACGGTTCATCTTTACATCCAGTATAAAGTCGTAGATACGGCGAAGGCATTGTATGAAGTGGAAAATTATCATGCCTATATGAAGGAACAGAGTGTAGCCGCTATAAAAATTTTAATGACTACCCAACTTAGCGATGGAACAAAAAATCAATTTGAAAAAAACTTACCACAAACTATGAAAAATCTTTTGCAGGAGGAAATACAACAAAGAGTAGATCGAATCGGGATCGAAGTGATAGAGGCAAATATAACGAATATTAAAAAAGACGGATAATTTCCGTCTTTTTTTGTGGAATCGTATTGACAAATTACTTGATTGGTTATATGGTTAGTTATATAACTAACTAACCTATAAAAAAGGTGGTGCACAGATGAAAAGGGAATTAGATGACCAACGACCAATCTATATACAAATTAAAGAATTTTTAGAGGATGCAATATTAAAAGGATCGATTGCGATTGGTGAAAAAGCTCCATCAACAAATGAATTAGCAAAGTTTTATCAAATAAATCCAGCAACAGCAAGACAAGGGATGAATGAACTTGTGCAGGAAAATATATTAAAGAAGCAAAGAGGTGTTGGGATGTTTGTCACAGAAGATGCAATCCAAATTATTCGAGAGAAAAGATTACAAGAGTTTTATGACCATTTTATTTTACCCTTACAAGAAGAGGCGAAAAAATTAAATATAACGAATGAACAATTAGTAAAAATGTTAAAGGAGGAGAAGTAATATGCAATTGAAAGTGGAACATTTAACAAAAACTTATAAAAAGACCGATGCATTAAAAAATGTATCATTTACATTAAATGGACCAAAAATTTATGGACTGCTCGGTCGAAATGGTGCAGGGAAGACAACTTTTATGGATATATTAGCAGGATTACAACTACCAACCTCTGGAACAGTAAAAGTAGATGGAGAGATTCCTTTTAATAATCGTTCGATAACGAAAAATATTTGTATGATTAAAGAAGGCGATAATTTTCAAAAAGAAATGAAAGTGAAAGATATTTTTAAAACGTGCTCTATTCTTTATGACTATTGGGACGAACAATTGGTACATGACCTAGTGAAACTTTATAAACTTCCAATTAAAAAACGATTAAAAACATATTCAAAAGGAATGAGTTCGGCAGTTGGCATAATTGTTGGTTTAGCTAGTAATGCCCCGATTACGATTTTTGATGAACCATATATTGGACTTGATGCGGCTGGACGGAAGAGGTTTTACAATATTTTATTAGAGCAATATGAAAAAAATGAAAGAATGATTATCTTTTCGACACATTTAATTGATGAAGTAAGTTTGTTATTTGAGGAAGTATTAATTTTGCAAGAAGGAGAGTTAATGCTTCATGAACAAGCAGAAACATTACGCAATAGTGCCTTCGTTATTACAGGTGATGTAGAGGAAGTGAAACATTTCATTGCTAATAAACATGTAATGGAAACGAAGCAAATTGCGAACATGATGACGGCCTCCATTTATGGAAATAAAGAAGAAGCAATAAAAGCGGGATTCCGTGTGGAAGGAATTCCGATCCAAGATTTAATGATTTATCTAACTGATACAGAGAAAGGAGCATAACAAATGATACAGGAAATGAAAGGTACCATGCATATGATATATACGAATTATAAAATATCATTACTAACATTTTGGGCTATTTTAATAGGAATTGTCATTCTATCAGTGGGATCAACGTATTTATTGCAATCGAGTATGACTGAGTTGACCTTATCAGCACCGATGTATTTTTACACACCAATTGTTGCTGGAATGGTTGTGACAGGGGTCATACCATTTATGATCAAATTAGGAGTGACAAGATTTCCGATTTTCTTATCATTAGGTATTTTCTTATTCGTAACTTCCATTTTGAACGCAATAGTCATTCAGCTAATCCAAGCAATATTGAAAATGTTCTTTGATATGAATGGTAGAGCATTAGTATTGAGTAATGGTTCTAGTGAATTTACGATCAATCATATTGCAGATTTACTACCGAATTCGACCTTTGCAACGGAAATGATCGTAGATATTTCGATTACGATGTTATTAAGTATGGTTGTATTTTTTATATCGTTAATTTTTTATCGATATGGGAAATTAATCGGCTTCTCATTTATGGGGATCATTGGCGTGCTATTTGTCTTAGATATGAGTAATGAAGGGGCAGTATTTCAATTATTGGAATATATCGTATTACACTTTGAATTTAATTATTTTTATTATATGTTCGGACTTAGTATCATTGTTTATCTTGTAAGCTATATATTTATGCATCGAATGACGATTAAAAAGTAAAGCGATTATTGTACGTGTATACAATGTTTGGTAAAATTTAATTATAATGTAATATACAACGTGAAAATGAAGGGGGTGAGTAAGATTGTTTATAGATATATTCCATCATATTTTTGTTGATGTTTCCATGGTTTATTTTTATGTAGGATTATTGTTGATTACATTAGGGATTGCATATGTTAGTCAATTCGTTTTCAAACATATGTTGACAAAAGCGTATGAATTTCAAAGTGATCACCAACATGTAAAAGTAAATCTAGCACACATAGAAAAACCGATCATAACGAATGGATCGTTTATGGATTGGTTTGTGATGAGATATAAAAGAATGACTGAAAAAGACGATAAAGAAGATGACGTTCACTCTTATTTTAATCAGCATATTAAAATAAGAGGAGGACAATTATGTCTACAAACAACTTACTCACACTTTTTAAAAAAGTTAGTTTAAGTTTCATCATTATTTTTTCACTATTCACATTATCGGGATGTGCAATGAGTCTTGATCCAATAGATAGTCAAGCAACCGGGATGTTCGATCATTATTTTATTTATCCATTTTCATTGCTCATAAAAATGGTCGCAAGTTGGTTTCACGGTCACTATGGGGTGGCAATTATTTTAATTACGATAGTGATTCGCATTATATTAATGCCATTTTTCATAAAGCAATCCGTGAATAACCAAGAATCCCAAAGTAAAATGAAATTAATGAAACCAGAGATGGATGAGATTCAGGCGAAATATAAAGGAAAAAATAATCAAAACGATCCATTACAATTACAAAAAGAACTAGGCGAGCTTTATGAAAAATATGATTTTCATCCATTTAAAATGATGACTGGTTGTTTACCACTTTTGTTACAAATGCCGTTTTTAATAGGTTTCTATTATGCAATTAGACGAACACCTGAAATCGCAGAACAATCATTTCTTTGGTTTAATTTAGGAGAAACGGATATTTTATTTGTGCTCATTGCAATGGCAATTTATTTTGTCCAAGCGAGAGTTGGTCTAATTGGGTTAGAAGATGCACAGCGTAAACAAATGATGTTATTCAGCTATATGTCTCCAATAATGATAGGGATTATTTCTTTTACTTTACCTGCTGCATTACCATTATATTGGGCAGTAAGTGGATTGTTTGTGATTATCCAAACATTGATAATTAAGAAGATTGTATTACAAAGAAAACAAAATGAATTAGCTATTTAAATTTACACAAAAAGTGACATGAAACATGCTCAATGTTTTATGTCACTTTTTTGAAATTACGTTATCATATTACATAGTTTGTAAGAATAGACAACTTGGATTAGGGTTACATATTGTACAGCAACTTCTCCAAAAGCAAGGTGGAGAAGTGACTGCACATATATATGATGATATTTTTGTGTTAACTTTACTATTTTATAAAAAAAATAAAATTTAGTTCACACCATTTCCGATCTTTTAAAGAGAATGATCGAAGCGATAACGAGCATAATTACTGCACATAATGTTATCGCAGATGTTCCTATTAGCTCTGTATGGACTTGTTTGTCCTCGATAAATGTACCGAGATGGTTCGCCATTTGGTTTGGCAACATAGTCAATTTATGTCCGTAAACAGTCTTTATAGTACTCAAAACCATAATCGTAAAAATTGTGCATCCAAGCACAGCGCCCGGCGATCGAATAAAACTATTATAAAAAATAGAAATCGATAACACGAACAGTAACCATATACTATAAAAACCAATCACACCAATCATAGTAGAGATGTTCAATGTCGTAAATAAAATGGATATATAATACATACTAAAAGCTAATCCAATCGTTAACGCACCGATAAGAAGCAATGCATTTGCAGCCCATTTGGATGTAATGAAATGATTCGTACGAATTGGTTTAGCTAACATCATTTCCATTGTCCCTGATTTACGCTCTCCAGCAATCGTTCCCATCGTCATAAAACCGACTAATAACGTACCGAACATGCCAAGCTGTTCTAAACTAAGCATTACTACATCTTCCGCACGCATCTCAGGTATTTCAAAGATAGTTCCTTCTGGGACACCACCAGTATGTTCTAATATTTCTGGTAAATAATAATACGTAATCGGGTCCATAATCGTTAATAAAATAAAGACGAGTGGTACCCAAACTAATTTTTTATTATGCCAATTTTCGCTTAACTCTTTTTTAAATAATGCGATCCACTGCATGATTGCACCACCTTCATAAACATATCTTCCAACGATGCTTCATTTATAGCAAAATGGTGAAGTGGCCAATGTTCTGCCATACTTTTTTCTAAAATTTCCCGACGAGCATCCTCGATATCTGTCACTGAGACATGCATCATCGAACGACTTTTACTAATATCGATGACAGAAGGCAATGCCCGAAGATGCTGTTCATATACCTCATTGTTTTCGGTAAATTGAATATCAATGATTGCAGTTTCATATTTTTTTCGTAATGTGGCCATGTTTCCAGATTCAACAATTTTCCCTTGATGCATTAAAATTAGTTCATCACTCACTTCATCTGCATCATTTAATATATGCGTAGAAAATAAAATCGTCATTTCTTTTTTCAATTGCTCCATCAATGTTAAAACGTCACGACGCCCAATAGGATCTAGTGCAGAAACAGGTTCATCCAGTAATAGTAGGAAAGGTTTATGAATGATTGCTTGAGCAATACCTAATCTTTGCTTCATACCACCAGAATAAGCACCAATTCGTTTATTTCGTGCATCGTATATATCGACTTGTTTTAGAACTTCATCAATTCGCTCTTTTGCCAATTCTTTAGAAAGTTCATGAATGTTGGCACAATATGTTAAAAATTGTATGCCAGTCATCCACGGATAAAATGTCGGTTCTTGTGGCAAATAGCCGATATATTTTCGAATATCTGCCTCTTTTTGATCTGTCTTTATGAATGTTCCGTTCGTTCGTTTTATGGCACCAGTTAACATGCGCAATGTCGTCGTTTTACCGGCACCATTCGGACCGATAAGGGCGATACAACGATTTTGTTCTAATGTAAAAGAGACGTCATCTACAACCGTTGTTTTTCCATACGTCTTTGTTAAATTTTTGATTTGAAACATTAATCATATTCCTTTCTACCAAAAATAAAGTAGGCGATCGGACCAATTGTACTAATAAAAATGATGATGAGAACCCAAATAAACTTAGGTCCATTTGTTTGTTCCATTTTTCGTATATCTAATAATGCAACAACCATTAAAACTACTTGTAAAATAAGTAGTGGTGCAATAAGACTCCAATTAATATCCATTATATTTTCCTCCTTAAAGATTTGTTAATAGTAAAGGTATACCAATAGCTGTACCAATAATTAATAACAACAATATCCATGAAATCGGATGTGCCCAATTATTCGTCCACCCAACTCCAAAACGTTTTTCAATAAAAATGGAAGGGTCATTTTTATTGAAATAAAATTGTCCTAACTTCCAATGTTCATCTTCATCACGGTCTATCATACGATCATCTATTTGGTCATCATCAATCTTAATTCGACTACCTCCTTGCCCAGTTCGAATCGATAAGACAATTGACCCAATTAAAATGATGGCGATAATGACGAGTATTATTGGTGTTTCATATTTTTGAAATATAGGATGAATAAACGTTAATTGAATAAATGAAAACATTAGTACCATTAAAACACATGAAATAAATAAAAAGCGCGACCACTTTTTTCGGTATAATTGGTTTTGTATTTTTGATACCTTAGGATTTGCTGCGTGAATTTGTTGTTTTGCTTTTTTAATGATGATATTAATTAAGAAAAACAAACCAATCATAAACAGTTGCATTCCAGGCATCAGTAGAACATTAAATGGTGTTTTGGGATCATAGCGAACTTCTCCATTAACATTTGTATGCATTGGAAGTTCATTTGGCATTTTATCGTACATGAAAAATGTATATAAGATTGTTCCGATTGTTATAACAAGTGGAATGAGGTAAAACCAATTAGATAATACATTTCTCTCATGATGAAAGGAAGTATCGATAACAGTTCGCTGTTTTTTCTCTACTGTCCAATTTTCCTTCGCTTTAATAGCTTTCACTTTTTTATGAAATTGTAGATATACAAAAAAGGAGAGGATAATAAATAGTAATGTATTTATGGTAAATCCGATATGTTGCACCGTTTCTTCAAAGAAAATGTGTAAACATATTTGTAACAATCCTATGATGAATCCTAGTAAAATGGTGTAAAAAGTATATGATTTTCTAATTTGTTTTAAATCTGTCCGCTTATAAATTTTGTATGGAATGGTTACACCAAATTGCTCCGTTTTCCTCGTTATATATGGAAGAATACTGAAAATAAATACGATGATTAAGAGCATACTTATATAAAAAAACGCTGTTATCATATTATTCACCTACCTAATTCATCAAAAATAGTTGTCATCATTGCAAATAATTCCTTTTGATCGATTTCTTTACATAATGCTTCAGCAATTAAAGGTTTTAATGTTTCATGTAACTGCTTTTTATATATTTCATCTGCCTTTTCGGGTCCGTCGGGATGGACGACAACACCACGTTGACGATGAATTAATAAAAAGCCATCCTGTTTTAATTGTTGATAAGCTTTATTCACAGTATGTAAATTAATTCCAATATCACTCGCTAAAGCCCGGACAGAAGGAAGGCGTTCACCAGGCGTGAGTTCTTTTTTTGCAATGCCGATGATGATTTCATTTTTTAATTGTTCATAAATAGGTACCTCTGATTCAAAATCTAATGAAATGTACATGTCATCACCTTCTTGTTTGTGTGTTATATATATTATATAACAAGAATATAACTGTGTAAATAAAAAATCGTGAACCAAAAGATTATTTGTGTAAATTCACAAGTTTCTTTTAGTTCACGATTTTGTTTAAGAAACGACTTCCGCTTCTTCTCTCTCCCCGACTTGAGCAAATTGAACGTACGATGAATAATTTTCTTTGGTGATTACAAATAGGTCATACACTTCCTCTTCTTTATTGATATTGTTATAAACATCAGGATATAAAGTGTTCGCATATTGTACATAGTTTAGTTTTGCAATCGCTCGTAAGGAGCGTGCATTCGATTTACGAATTTTAATAAAGATGGTTTCAATAGTTGATAGGAAAAATAATTCTTCGAAAAAAGCTTCTTTCGCAAGCTTATTATATCCTTTTCCAAAATAAGGTTTACCAATCCATGTAGCTAAAAAGCCACTATTATTTTCAATATCATATAGATTGATCGTGCCGATTGGCTGTTCGAATTCATCAATGATTGTTCGCGATATTAATGTCCCAAAATCTTCTTGTTCTAATAACTGTTTTGTTAAAAAATAAAATTCATCGCTCGTTTTAGCTTTATGTCGGACGTACGGATATACGTCAGGGTGAGAAGATAACTCAAATAATACAGGTACTTCGTGTAACTCACGTTTCTTTAGCATCTGTATGCACCCTCCTTCATGATAAGATTGTTACAAAAGTGACAGATGTATCTACCATCATTTAGGCATAGGAAGGGTGCATGCATAAGGAAAAGTTTCGGTGGCACCCAACGAATTTAAGTGATAGTAGCTACATAAATTCGGGGTAGGAATCGAACCTACTAGAACCAGTAAACTGGTGGCGCACCATTTGCCTTCCCTTATGTCATTATTTTTTTGTTAATTCATTTTAACACGGAAAAGGGAGAAAAGGGAAGCATTTTTTTGTCAAAAAAACGTAAAAATATTAGGACATGGAACGTTGATATATCAAGGTTTACAGGAGGATTTTATGTGTAGTAAGTTTACGAAAAAAATGCATGTAGAAAGGGGGTTTCTTACGGACCGTTTTATTACGTGGAAATAAGCAATTATAAAGAGGTTGAGACAAAATGAGGGCAGAAATTAGAAGTATGTTTGTATGATGGACAGTTGCTAACCTAACCATTTCTTGCACCGCACGAAGCGATCAAGTGTGTTTTAGATATCTATGTTTGATTTGTCCCAACCTCTTATAATTATATGGGGAGATTCTTTTTTATTTTTGATAAATATTTTCTAACGCATCTATAATATGTTCGTAATGGAAAATAAAATCTTGTTGCAACGCTTTTTTTGGTAATACATATTGCCCTTCTGTAATTAATTGGCCCATTTCTCCAACAACCTTACCTATAATTGGGGTTGGAATGGTGAATAAATTAGGGCGTTTTAATATAGAAGCTAAGCTAGCTGTAAATTCTTTATTACGAACCGGATGTGGTGCAGTAATATTAACCGCTCCCGTCATTGTGTCATTTTTCAAAATGAAATAAAGTAAATTGACACAATCATTAATATGAATCCATGACAACCATTGTTCTCCTGAACCAATCGTACCACCGACACCTAATTTTATAGGTAGAGCCATTTGTGGTAAAGCACCTTCATACTTGTCGAGCACAACTCCAAATCTAGCATATACGGTACGAACTCCTAAATCTTCTGCAACTTTAGCAGCACGTTCCCATTTGCTCGTTACTTCTCCAAGGAAGTCACCGCTAGGTCTTTTCGTATATTCTGTAAAAATAGTATCTTCAGCAGTACCATAAAATCCAATTGCAGAACCAGATATAAACACTTCCGGCTTTTCCTTCATTTGCATTAACATATTTGTTAATTTCTCTGTTACCGCTATTCTACTAGCGACAATTTTCTCTTTCTTTTCTTCCGTCCAAAAACCGAATAAAGATTCGCCAGCTAAATTAATCACTGCATGAATAAAAGGTAATTTTTTCATCGAATAACGGAAACTTATATATGAAATATGTTCTGTATCTTTATGTTTTTTAGGGTGACGTGTTAAAACATACACATGATGCCCTTCAGTTACTAAACGTTGTATGAAATGAGACCCGATAAAACCTGTCCCACCAGTCATTAATATATTCAATTTTTTAACCTACTTTCTAAAATATTAAATGATCGAACATTATCCTCTATACATGTTAGAATAAAGAGAGAGGTGAGTCAATCATTGAGCAAAATAACGAAGATAACTACTCAAAAAAAATCGACGAATCGCTATAATATATTTATAAATGAAGCTTATGCATTTAGTGTAGATGAAGATACGTTAATAAAAGAACATTTACATAAAGGCCAACTATTAACAGAAGAAGATATAAGTCGTATTCAACAAACGGAAACGAGGCAACAAGCCTATTTATTAGGGGTGAATTATATAAGTTATCGCATGCGTTCTTGTAAAGAATTATATCATTATTTACAAAAAAAGGAAGTCGATCCTGTCATGATTGATAGGACGATGGAGCGGTTAATACATGAGAAACTATTAGACGATGAAATGTTTGCCAATGCTTTTGTGAAAGACCGTATTTTATTAACATCAAAAGGCCCGAACGTCATTAAAAAAGAGTTAATGGAAAAAGGTGTTAGTCCTTCGATTATTGAAAAAGTGCTACAACAATATACACGAGAAATACAATTTAAGAAAGTGTATAAATTTGCGGAAAAAGAATTTCGCAAAAAGAGTAAACATCCATACAAAAAAAGAAAAGAACAAATTACACTAACATTATTGCGAAAAGGTTTTTCGAATGATGTCATTGTCGATGCGATAGCCGAAATTCCTGTTGAAATGGACGATGAAATAGAAAATGAAAAGTTGGCAAAACAAGGAGAAAAATTGTACCGAAAACTAGAGAAAAAATATGAAGGTTATGAATTGAAAGAACGTCTTAAGGCATCCCTTTACCAAAAAGGTTTCCCGATGGAACGAATCCATAAATTTGTAGAAAATAAATGTGATTGTATGTAAGATACAATAGAGGAGATGAAAAAATGAGTATTCGTTATAGTGATTATACAGTGGAACAATTAAGAACAGAATTAGGACAACTAGTGGAGGAAAGACAAAAGGCAGAACAGCTAGGAGAAGTAAATAAGGTAGCCATTTTAGAGCGTAAAATTCAAATTGTTACATCTTACACGTTAGATCCAGATTCATTTCATGCTGGGGATACCCATCAATTAGTAGGAGATCCTGGATATAAATTTAAAATTAATTTTATAAATGGCATTATGGCATGGGGACATCGTATCAATTTATTAGGGGAAATACATGAGCTCGAAGAAGCATTGCCAATTTCATTATTAGGAGATGTCGTAAAACAATAAAAGAGCTGAGACAACTTGTCTCAGCTTGTTTTATGTTACATTATCTCCAAATAATAATTTACGTTGTAGTTTTTGTTCGGAGAAAATCCAACCAGTATAAGAGTTTGTAATTTGATCATCCTTATCTATTTGTGCAACTGCAACAAATGGATAATATCCTTTTGCACGATATCGTAAATCGATGAAGCGGACCTCTGTGAAACGGTCATTTTCAACGATTTCCCAACGGTATACAGGTGAGAAGGAAAGGAAAGCAGAAATATTTTTATCTGCTATGGCGATATTAATCATTTTTGTATCCGGAAGTGGGACACGTTCAAATTCATCAATTAATTGAATATGGCCATTATTTACGGTTCCGACATAAAAACGATTTTTTGTCGTAATTGCCACGCGCCAATCATTTTGTTTCATCGTTGGCGAAGTAGCAATATATTCTGTATCTGGGAAATATTCATGAATTTTTCGTACAATATTACGTTTATCCAAATATCTTTTTACATAATATAATGCGATGACAATGTAAACGACAATAAATGTTTGTGCTGGATTTGCCCCTAATGCCCATGCAATGATTCCAGCAACATGTAGAAAGAAAATATACGAATCAAACGTATTGATGAACCCAAGGGCAATCCATTTTCTTCTGAATGGTCGCAATGCTTGGGTTCCATATGCATTGAATATATCGACAAATACATGAATGATCACAGCAAAAAACGTCCATAACCATAAATGTAAAAAACTAACTTCTGGTACAAAAATATAAATGATCGAGGAGATTAAAATTCCCCAAAAAATCACCGCTGGAATGGAATGGGTAATCCCTCGGTGATTTCGTATATATACAGCATTATTTCTAAGTTTTAAGATGGTATCAAAGTCAGGTGCTTGAGAACCGACAACAGTACCGACTAATACAGCGTTAAAAAGTGTAGGGTCATTCGCAACGATAGGATCGATTGTTGCTAATCCACCGAGTGCAATTCCCATAACAACGTGGGTTCCAGTATCCATAATCGTGGAAACCCTCCTTTAAATTAGTATGTTTATTCATATTATAATTGTACCATAAGGATGTGAGATTTTGACGGAAAAAACATTACATAATTTTGACAAAAATTCTTTTCAAAAGCGCTTGATTAAATGGTTTGATGAAAACAAACGGGATTTGCCTTGGCGTGAAACGAGAGATCCGTATAAAATTTGGATTTCAGAAATTATGTTGCAACAAACAAAGGTCGATACGGTAATAGATTATTATAACCGGTTTATTGATACATATCCAACCATCTTTCATTTGGCGAAAGCAGACGAACAATCGGTATTAAAAATGTGGGAAGGACTCGGGTATTATTCACGTGCAAGAAACCTTCATACTGCAGCAAAAGAAGTAGTAAATGAACATGACGGTATCATGCCACAAACACCAGAAGGACTCGGAAAATTGAAAGGGATTGGTCCGTATACAAAAGGGGCAATTTCATCTATTGCATATGGTGACCCAGAACCAGCAGTAGATGGAAATGTCATGCGTGTTCTATCTAGAGTCCTTGCGATAAAGGATAATATTAGTGAGCCACGGACGAGAAAAAAATTTGAAGCAATTGTACGAGAAATCATTTCACAAGAAAATCCATCGTATTTTAATCAAGGTTTAATGGAATTAGGTGCCCTTATTTGTACACCGACATCTCCGAGCTGTTTGCATTGTCCTGTACGTGAAAACTGTCGAGCATTTGAACTAGGCATACAAACTGATTTACCAATTAAATTAAAAAAGAAAAAACAGAAGCAAATTGCCTATTATACGTTTATTATTCGTGATCAAGCAGGAAATATTGCGATTGAACAACGGCCAAATGAAGGGTTACTAGCAAATATGTGGCAATTTCCTATGATAGAAAAAGAACTACTTACCATCGATTCGATTGAAAATATGGTCGAAAAAAATTTAAAAATGAAGGTGACAATAAACCGACAGTTAGAAAATATAACACATATTTTTAGTCATATAAAATGGGATTTATTCGTTTATGATATGACAGTTCATACATTTTTAGAACCTTCGACATTCCAATTTGTAAAAAAAGAAGCATTAGATAGTTATCCAATTTCTGTTTCCCATTTAAAAATTAAGCAATATATTTGATGAAAATTCGGATATTTTTTGGTGAATTGGGAAACGTAAGTACTGCGGAGGTGATAGCGATGCCGAAAAAGTCAAAAGCAGGGACGAACGTGCAAAAAGTAAGAAAACAAAATGAACGTTCAGCCCAAGCACAACCTGGACAGTACGGTACGGAATTCGCAGAAGAAACAACTGCGGAGGAAGTGAAAAAGCAAAATCAAAAATCGCAACAAAACAAACAGTAAATAAAAGCAAACTGCAAGTGAACACGCCCCATAAACATAAAAGTACAATGAGAAGGTTCAAAATGGACCTCTCATTGTACTTTTTTCCTTTTATACATACCCCATTTACAAACAGCAAACTTTCTTAAAACATACAACATGGTATACTTGGTAATACATCCAATAGAAAGGGTGTATGTTACATGAATAAAGGTTCGACTATCTCAATCGAGAGTTTGAAACATGATAAGTCCCTTCATCGTCGTTGGGAAACGAATGAAATTTTATATACCGATACAAATATCGTAATTGGAAAGAATAATCGCACGATGGTAGTAGAACGAAACAAAAAACGATGGCGAACGAAAGAACCAGCCATTTTTTACTTTGATGATCGTTATTGGTTCAATATTATTTTATTGTTTGGTGAAAGCTATTATTATTATTGTAATATGGCCTCACCATTTATGTATGCCAACAAAAAAATAACGTATATCGATTATGATCTCGACATCATCGTGGATGAATCATATGCTTATAACATAATGGATGAAGAAGATTTTTTGCTTCATCAACAACAATACCATTATGAGGAAGCAGTCGTTCAAAAAGTAATGGAGCATAAGGAAATATTAATCGAGTGGATAGAAATGCGAAAAGGTCCATTTCATCCATCATTTATTGAAAAATGGTTACAAGTTATCGAAAAGGAAGATGGAGAGCATGAGTAGTATTAAGCAGTATATGAAGTTTGTAAAACCATATATGGGTCAAATTATATGGACTATTGTTATTGGAATATTTAAGTTTGCGATTCCATTATTTATTCCTCTTATTTTAAAATTTGTCATTGATGATATTATCCAAGGGGATATGACAGAAGCAGCAAAAACAACCAAATTATTATGGTTGATGGGAATTTCGTTTGGCGTATTCCTAATATTACGTCCACCAATCGAATATTTACGTCAATATTTAGCGCAATTAGTAAGTAGCAAAATTTTATTTGATATACGGGACAAGGCATTTGATCATATTCAACGCTTGAGCTTGAAATATTATTCAAATAGTAAAACAGGAGAAATTATTTCTCGTGTCATTCATGATGTCGAACAAACGAAAAACTTTGTCGTCACAGGATTGATGAACGTTTGGTTAGATTTAGTGACCATCGTTATTGCAGTTGTAATCATGTTAACGATGGATGTAAAATTAACCATTGTTTCTATTATTTTATTCCCACTATACGGTTTTTCGGTAAAATATTTTTATGCAAAATTACGTGATTTAACACGCCAACGTTCCCAAGCTTTAGCAGAAGTACAAGGTCATTTGCATGAACGTGTACAAGGTATATCGGTGACGAGAAGTTTTGCCTTAGAAGAGTATGAACAGGAACAATTTGCAAAAAGAAACAAACATTTTTTAGATAAAGCAATAGAACATACGGATTGGAACGCAAAAACATTTGCTGTGACGAACACGATTACAGACTTAGCACCATTACTCGTGATCACTTTTGCAGGATATCAAGTGATTCATGGTAATTTAACGATTGGGACGATGGTTGCTTTTACTGGATATATGGAAAGAGTGTACAGTCCTTTACGTCGTTTAATTAATTCTTCTACTGTACTGACACAATCTATCGCTTCGATTGATCGTGTATTTGAATTCATGAATGAAACGTATGACATTGATGATAAAAAAGATGCTGTACAACTGGGACGTGTGGAAGGGAATATTCAGTTGAAAGATGTACATTTTTCTTATGATGCAAAAGATGGAGACGTATTAAGCGACATTAACTTACATGTGAAAAAAGGGGAAACGATTGCGCTTGTTGGAATGAGTGGTGGTGGAAAGTCCACACTTATTAGCTTAATTCCACGTTTTTATGATGTAACAAAAGGTTCGATAACTGTTGACGGGCATGATGTAAGGAATGTGACCCAACGTTCATTAAGAAATAATATTGGTATGGTGTTACAAGACAATATTTTATTCAGTGAATCCATTGCGATGAATATTCGAATGGGGAATCCTGAAGCGACAGATGAAGAAGTAATCGAAGCGGCAAAAAAGGCTAATGCACATGATTTTATTATGTCACTACCTAATCAATATGACACATTAGTCGGTGAACGAGGAGTAAAATTATCTGGTGGGCAACAGCAAAGAGTTGCGATCGCTCGGGTATTTTTAAAAAATCCGCCCATTTTAATTTTTGATGAAGCAACATCCGCACTTGATTTAGAAAGTGAACATATGATACAAGAAGCATTAAGTAAGTTGTCAGAAGAAAGAACGACATTTGTTGTTGCGCACCGTTTAGCGACGATTACACATGCGGATCGTATTGTCGTCATTGAACATGGAAAAATTACCGAAGTTGGATCACACGAGGAATTATTACGGAAGCGTGGAAGTTATTATGACTTGTATCAAGTGCAAGATTTTCATAATGAGGCTACTGTTGTGAACGAATAATAATGCAAGGAAAATTGGAACAAACAACATAGGGAGACACGAAGAGGGGAGAAAGGATCCATTACTTCGTGTTTCCCTAGTAAATAAAATGTTTGTTCTTTTATTTTTTATATGGATAGTACCTTTTTAATTCTTTCAATGGCCCAATCTAAATCCTCTTTTTTAATGATGAGTGGTGGAGCAAAGCGAATGACATTATCATGTGTTTCTTTGCAAAGCAACCCTTCTTCTTTCAATTTTTCACAATATGGTCTGGCAAGTTCCGTTAATTCCATGCCAATAAATAAACCTCTGCCACGGACTTCTTTTATCATCGGGTTGTGGATCTTCTTTAATTCCTTCATCATATACGTACCTAGTTCATTGGACCGCTCGGGTAATTTTTCATCGATTATTACATCTAATGCAGCTATAGAAACGGCACAGGCTAATGGATTTCCACCAAAAGTGGAGCCATGTGAACCAGGTTCAAACACGCCGAGAATATCTTTGTTTGCCGTTATACAAGATATAGGGAAAACTCCACCACCTAATGCTTTTCCTAAAATGTATATATCAGGTTCCACTTCATCCCAATCAGATGCGAATAATTTTCCACTTCTTCCTAGACCTGATTGAATTTCATCGGCAATAAATAAAACATTTTGTTCCTTACATAATTCATATGCTTCTTTTAAAAATCCTGTTGGAGGAATGTTCACCCCTGCTTCACCTTGAATCGGTTCGATTAAAAAGGCTGCAGTATGTTCATTTATTGCCTCACGTAGTGCATCTATATGACCGAAAGGAACTGTTACACATCCCTCTAATAATGGGCCAAATCCTCTTTGATTACTTTCTTCCGATGATAAAGATATGGCTGCCATCGTACGACCGTGAAAATTATTTACACATGCAATAATTTTTGCTTTATTTTCTGGCACTCCTTTTACATCATATGCCCATCTTCTAGCTGTTTTAATTGCTGTTTCCACAGCTTCAGCACCAGTATTCATCGGAAGTGCCATCTCTTTATTCGTTAAGGTACATATCTTTTCGTACCATGGACCTAATAAATCATGATGAAATGCGCGAGATGTAAGGGTGACAAGTTCTGCTTGCTCTTTTAAAGCAGCGATAATTTTCGGATGACGATGTCCTTGATTGACAGAAGAATAGGCACTTAATAAATCCATATAATGATTTCCTTCACAATCCTCTACCCACACCCCTTCTGCTTTATGAATGACAATAGGTAATGGATGATAGTTATTTGCACCGTATTTTTCTGTTTGTTGGATCACTCTTTCACTCTTATTCATATAAAAATCCCTCCATTTCATTGAATTAGGAATGTTTCGACAATGATGTTTGGTATAATTATAGCATAAGTCATTATATGTGGAGGGAACCTATCGTGAAACAAATGAAATGGAGTAGTCGAGAGCAATTGGAACAGTTACTCATTCAATTAGTGAAATTTGAGAGTCGAACAGGGACGGAAGGAGAAAAGAAATTTCCAGAATTTTTGCAGGAGTTAATAATGGACGTACCTTATTTTGTCCATAACCCGACACATATTCAACTCATCGATGCAAAGAAAGGGAGACAGGCAGTTAGTGCATTATATCGTACAGAAAAAACAGCCAATACGATCGTATTAATGAGTCATTTTGATACCGTTCATACGAGAGAATATGGGGCATTAGAAAGGATCGCATGTGACCCATATGCGTTAGAGCAAGCATTATTTGAAAACATACATGATGTATCTTCGGAAGTACGAGCTGACCTTCAAAGTGAAGCATATTTATTTGGAAGAGGCACAATGGATATGAAAATGGGATTGGCCTTGCATCTTTCGATAATAGAAAAAGCGTCCATCGAGCAATGGCCAATCAACATATTATTATTAAGTGTACCAGATGAAGAGGTGAATTCAGATGGTATGAGGGCAGCTGTGGAATATATAGCAACATTACAAGAGACTCAATCATTAACATTTATTCTATTTTTAAATAGTGAACCATCCTTTAAGCAAAAGCCAAACGATTTATCTTATTATATATATACAGGGTCAATCGGGAAATTAATGCCAACTGCATTAAGTTACGGAATTGAAACACATGCAGGTGAACCTTTAAATGGTATAAATGCGCATTATATGACATCGTTTATAACGAGTGCAATGGAATTTAATGAACAATTTCAAGAAACGGTTTATGGAGAAACAACACCATTGCCAACCTGTTTACAAGTAGTCGATTTGAAAAAAGATTACTCTACTCAAACGTCCCACCATGTTGCAGCATATTTTAATGTGCAAGTGATGAAGCAATCAGCTGAGGATGTTATGACAAAATTTGAACGGATTGTTCAACAAGCAATAGAAAAATGTGAGCGATCCTATCATCAATTATGTGAACGTCAACATATAACCCCGATTGGAAACATCAATGTGATGACATATGAGCAGTTATATGCTTATGCGATAAAAAAATATGGGGAAGGAAAGATACGTCATTTGATTCAATTGGAAGAACAAATATTTGATGATCGAATGGCAGTTACGATGATGGTCGACCGATTAATGGCAAGCTGTAAAGAATTAGCTCCGATTGTCATTCTCTTTTTTGCACCACCATATTATCCAGCAGTCAATAGTTCAAATGACAATGGGATAAAAAAACTAGTTACCATTATCAAGGAAACGATGCAAGAGGATTTTAAGAAACAAGTATCACACATTCATTATTTTAACGGTATTTGTGATTTAAGTTATGTGAATTATGATATACATGATGAAGGTTGGAAAACATATGCCATTAATTGTCCACGTTGGGGGAATGGATATTCGATCCCTTTTGAAGCGATGAAACAATTACAAGCACCAGTGTTAAATGTTGGGCCATATGGAAAAGATGCACATAAATTAACAGAACGTCTTCATAAACAGAGTGCTTTTATAGAAACACCTATATTGCCTGAAAAAATTTTTCGGCAATATTTTAATGGTTCATCGTAATGATAAAATCTTTTTAAAATGAAATCCCTTTCTAGTATATGATAAGATGAAAGAAATACTTGTAAAATAAAATGGAGGTATTTAGGATGACAGTGGAAGTAGGAAAAGAAGCACCTAATTTTACATTAGATAATCAAGATGGTGAAAAAATTACGTTATCAGATTACCGTGGGAAGAACGTCGTTTTATACTTTTACCCGAAAGATATGACACCAGGTTGTACCACACAAGCATGTGATTTTAGAGATAATTATACACAATTTAAAGATATAAATACGGTTATTTTAGGAATAAGTCCAGATCCGATAGAACGACATCAGAAATTTATCGATAAGCATGATCTTCCATTCCCATTATTGGCAGATACAACACATGAAGTGGCAGAACAATACGGTGTGTGGAAATTAAAGAAAATGTTTGGAAAAGAATTTTACGGGATTGAACGTTCTACTTTTATTATTGATAAGGAAGGTATCGTTCAAAAAGTATACCGTAAAGTAAAAGTGAAAGAACATATCGCTCAAACATTAGAAGATGTAAAAGAGCTATCATAAAAGGGGGAGAAGGATGCGTATATATACACGTTCAGGTGATAAAGGAACAACTTCTCTTGTATATGGAAAACGTGTGGCAAAAACCGATTCTAGAGTTGAAGCTTATGGTACATGTGATGAAGCAAACTCTATGATAGGTTTAGCATTAAGTTATATCCATGAACGAGATTGGGATAAAAAAGAAGCATTTTTAGAAAAGCTGTACAGAGTACAAACCGTATTATTCCATGTTGGTGCTGAATTATCAACACCGAGTGATCGTGAAGTTGCATGGAAGTTAAAGGAAGCGCATATAACAGAATTAGAAGAACAAATTGATGAATGGAGTGAAATTCTACCTCCATTAACACAGTTTATCTTGCCTTCTGGGAATAATGCATCTAGTGCACTACATTTAGCACGTACCATCGTAAGACGCGCAGAAAGAATGGCTGTAGCTGTACAAGATGAACTACAAGACACATTGTCCATTTCGTATTTAAATCGCTTATCTGATTATTTATTTGTTGCAGCAAGATATGTGAACTATGAACTAGGTGGACCAGAAATTCCATTACAAGTTGATATGTAATTCTCAATAGAATATAAAATTCTCATTTGTTTTGAATGACATGTGGATGGGTCTATTTGTCTTAATACTTATTATCGATTGAAAGTGTTTATAAATTGACAAGAAGCCATCAGAGGATGTACACTATTAATAATCATTATAATCTGCATGGATTATGAAAATTTGAGTGAAAGTGAGGTGCATGACGATGCTAGACGATAAGATGCAAATTGCGATTGAAACATTAAAAAGGTCTGGCGTTCGGATCACACCACAACGTCATGCGGTTCTTGAATATTTACTTACGTCGATGGAACATCCAACAGCAGATGACATTTACAAAGCACTAGAAACGAAATTTCCGAATATTAGTGTTGCAACAGTTTACAATAATTTACGTATTTTACGTGAAATTGGCTTAGTGAAAGAATTAACATATGGGGATGAATCAAGTAGATTTGATAGTAATATGCATGAGCATTATCATATCATTTGTGAAACTTGTGGAAAGATTGAAGATTTCCATTATCCTCCTTTAGACGAAATTGAAGTATTAGCGGAAAAAGTGAGTGGCTTTGATATAAGTCATCATCGTATGGAATTATACGGTAAGTGTAAAGAGTGTTCAGAAACTAAAGTACAATAAAATAAGAACGTAAAGAATTTTATATTAAAAAAATGGTCATGTTTGCCTATAAAGGTAGAACATGGCCATTTTTTATACACTCGAAATTTACCTCATATCGTATATAATATGTGATGAGCCGAATTATTTTAGATTCACACTTATTAAAAATAAAGAAAAATCCACCTCCATCATTGCTTAACGATTATAGAGGCGGATCATAATATGTAACTTTGAAAAAACGGAAAATTAGATATTAACTAGCTCTACCTTGATCCATTGGCGTACACTATTAATGAACCAAATAGCGTCCGCAGATATTATATCCTCTTTGAAAAGAACTTTTTCCTTTACAACACCATCTCGTACAAGTCGCCTACGAAACGTACCATTTAGCAGTCCGGAAGTAACAGGAGGGGTAAATTTTTCACCATTTAATTCAATCACGATATTTCCGATGGTAAACTCCGTAATTTCACCACGTTCGTTCCATAGTAGCGTATCAAAATAATCGTCGTGTTGAAATGCTTCATAAAAACGACGGTTAGTTGTTTTATGATATAAAAATGGATTATGACTATCGATGCTATTCGAAGCTAAGACTACTTTTACATTATTCGTTGCTTTTAAAGGAAAAATTTCATGTTTTATGTGTCCATTTGGATATAATAAACAACGAAGACGGAAAAGACCTGTAGGGTGTTTATCTTTATATTGCTGTAAAATGGCATCAAGTTTATCTAATGAAAAGGCAAAGTCGAAATAGGCTGCCGAATTTTTTAATCTTTCTTTATGCTCTTTTAAAAAAAGCCATTCCCCATCCTGTAAACCGATCGTTTCAATTAATTGAAATGGCGGTTCTCTATAGGTTAATACATTTGTTTTCGTATGAACCTCTTCATATTCACCTTCAACAGTAGATTTCCTCGTTATAGCCCCACCTGCACCATAGGTAGCAATCCCATTTTGTCGATCAATCGCAACAGTACGTATCGGTACATTAAAAATAGCTTCATTATGTGGACTGAAATAACCGATGGCACCACAATATACATGACGTGGATACGGCTCTACATTCGCGATTAACTTTAAAGTCGCCTTTTTTGGTGTGCCAGAAATAGAACCACAAGGAAATAATCGCTTGAACAATTCTGTTATCGTAATGGATTCTTTTACTTTTCCCATAATGGTTGATGTCATTTGATAAACAGTTGGATATTTTTCAACTGTAAACGCCTCTGTCACGTGAATCGAATCCTTTTCAGCTACTTGCTCGAGTTCTTTCTCCATTAATGTTGTGATTAACTTATTTTCATATCGATCTTTTTCAGATGAACGTAAATACGTATAATTTTTTTGATCTTCTTCGAATGTTTTGCCTCGTTTAACCGTACCTTTCATTGGACGAACTTTGATCGCATCTTCTTTGTAATGAAAAAATAATTCTGGAGAAACAGATAAAATATCCACATCATCGAAACGCAAATAAGCACTATAAAGAGATTGTTGTGCATTTTTTAAATCTTGATAATATTGATAACTATTACCAGTGAAATTTGCTTCAAAAGGAATCGTGTAGTTTACTTGTTCCGTTACACCGTTTTCAATTGCTTCCATGACACGTTGGAAATTTTTTTCGTAATCATCTTTCGTTACTTTCATGTTCCAGTTTGTTACATCGTATTCACCAAATAAATCACTTTTTGGGATAGATGTAGGGGATGAAAAAACACCGAAGGAAAGAAGTGGCATAGACTCATTTTGATGTTTGATGTCTACATCATAAAATGAATATGCCACTTCATAACTAAAATATCCTGCTACATAATATCCGTTTTGTATAGCTTGTTCGATTTGTTTCATACAAAAATCTACTTCATCTAATTTATTTGTCGTGATCATATATAAAGGATCTGTGAAAACGACCGAATTTTGATCGCTCGTTTGCTTAAAATCAAATTGTAGCAATATATTTTTCATTTTTCTCACCATTTATTCCGATTGTTGTTTTTCTTTCTTTAACTGTTTACGATATGCAGCACTATTATATTTTTCGTCAAATTCTTTTCCTTCTAGATTTTTATCTAATGTTAATGGTTGACGACAGTGCATACATGCATCTACACGCCCGAGCATTTTAGTTGGTTTTTCACAACTTGGACAAATAATTGGTATCGCCCGTGTCGAAAGTAAACCAATCCAGAAATAAACGACCGTACTAAAAATGATAAATAGAATCCCAAGGACAAAAAATGTCACCATTAACCATGGTGTTTTTTTCAATAAAATTCCGATATACATTACGCCAATTCCAATGAAAATTAAACTTAATGCAAAGCTTCGGATCCTATTGATTCTATTTTTATATACTAATTTTTCTGCCAATATAAATCCTCCTCTAACTCATCATTCGTATTATACCATGAATCATATCGTGTTGAACATTGAAAAATATGTCGAAACGAAAAACAAACAGGACCTATAATTATTCGTTGTATGTTATGATTAATTGTTAGAAAGGGGTATCCTATGAAACAAGAAAATAATAATATACAACATAGACAAATACTATTATTTATCGGAATCATTTTGGTTGCATTTAATTTAAGACCAGCCATTACATCGGTTGGACCGGTTATAGGTATGGTACGAGATGATATAGGATTTCCGAATTGGGCAATTGCCTTTTTGACGAGTTTGCCTTTAATTGCTTTTGCAATCATGTCTCCACTCGTTCCGAGAATAGCTAATAGATGGACGAACGAAATCACTTTAACGATAGGCTTACTTATTTTAATTAGTGGTATTAGTTTACGGACTATTTCCTTATCGTTCTTTTTATTTACAGGAACATTATTAGTCGGTCTAGGAATTGCAGTGTTGAATGTTTTGTTACCAGGTGTGATCAAAGAAAATTTTCCAGCTAAAGTGGCATTAATGACAAGTTTGTATACAACGTCGATGTCGTTATTTGCAACAGCTGGTTCGGCAGTAAGCGTGCCAATTGCTGAAGGAATGAAATTAGGGTGGCAATGGGCATTATTCATTTGGGTCCTTCCAGCGGTAATTGCTTTTATTGTATGGCTATTTATTTTAAAGGGGAAAAAAGGAGAAAAGGAATCTAGTATGCCATATTTGGAATATGGTCAACGAAGCGGTGGAATCTGGAAGGATGGTTTTGCATGGAAAATCGCTCTGTTCATGGGTTTGCAATCTTCTTTATTTTACATATTAATATCATGGCTACCTGAAATAATGATTGATGATGGATTAAATCCAACAAATGCTGGATTTGTTTTAGCTTTGTTCCAACTTGTTGCCATTCCTGTTAGTTTCACGATTCCAATGTTTGCCATTCGTTTTAAACGTCAAAGTTTGATTGTTCTTTTCGTTAATATATTTTTTATTATTGGAATGATAGGATTAATTTTACAGACGAGTTGGACGATTACGCTCATTTCCGTAATGATTATTGGAATTGGTTCTAGCGCGAATTTTGCGTTATCTCTCCTGTTTTTATCCATTCGTGCCCAAAATGCAAAAGATGCTTCTGAATTATCAGGAATGGCGCAATCTGTCGGATATATTGTAGCAGCGTTTGGTCCGATTGTAGCAGGGTATTTGTACGATGTTACACATAATTGGACGATACCATTAGTTGGTGTCATTATTATATTAATTGCTGTATTACTATTTGGATATCAAGCAGGGAAAGATCGATATGTACTACAGAAATAAATAATGGACAAACATAAAATCGCTCGTGTACACTATTCGTTTTTATACCGAGTGATTTTTTAAATCTCTTAACGGTGAAAAAAGGGAAGGTTTACGTCATGGTACCTTGTTCGTCGATCACAAAAAGATTTATAGGTTCGTAAAATTTCACAAAAAATTGGTGGATAAAAGATTCAAATAATTGAAAAAACAATTCATTACTGTTAAGATAAAATTAAGTTTACAATGTGTTTTCACTCATTGTAAGCGATTACAAATATAGGTTAGGAGGATGGAGTATGAGATATGCAAATCCAAATACAGAAGGAGCAATTGTTAATTTTAAGGAAAAATATGATAACTACATAGGAGGAGAATATGTAGCACCAGTGAATGGTCAATATTTTGAAAATGTAACACCTGTTACTGGTAAAGTGTTTTGTGAAGTAGCTAGATCGACAAAAGAAGATATTGAATTAGCGTTAGATGCGGCGCACAAAGCGAAAAAAGGATGGGGCGAAACATCTCCAACTGAAAGAGCGAATATTTTACTTAAAATAGCAGATCGAATGGAAGAGAATTTGGAAAGATTAGCAGTAGCAGAAACATGGGACAATGGTAAAGCTGTAAGAGAAACATTGGCAGCAGACATTCCATTAGCGATTGATCATTTTCGCTATTTTGCTTCAGCAATAAGGTCTCAAGAAGGAACATTAAGTCAAATTGACAATGATACTGTAGCATATCATTTTCATGAGCCGTTAGGGGTAGTGGGACAAATTATTCCTTGGAACTTCCCAATTTTAATGGCAACATGGAAAATTGCACCGGCATTAGCGGCAGGAAATTGTATTGTATTGAAGCCAGCCGAGCAAACACCAGCCTCCATTTTTATATTACTAGATATCATTGGTGATTTATTACCAGCAGGAGTATTAAACGTTGTAAATGGTTTCGGTGTCGAAGCAGGAAAACCATTAGCCTCCAATAGTAGAATTTCTAAAATAGCATTTACGGGGGAGACGACGACAGGAAGATTAATTATGCAATATGCATCTGAAAATATTATTCCTGTAACGTTAGAGTTAGGTGGGAAGTCACCGAATATTTTCTTCAAAGACGTGATGGATGAAGAGGATGGATTTTTAGATAAAGCCGTAGAAGGATTAGTAATGTTTGCTTTAAACCAAGGGGAAGTATGTACTTGTCCATCAAGAGCATTAGTTCATGAAGATATTTATGATCAATTTATGGAACGTGCTATCGAACGAGTGAAACAAATTAAAATTGGTCATCCGTTAGATACGGAGACGATGATGGGAGCACAAGCTTCGGCAGAACAATTAGAAAAAATTCTATCTTATTTAGATATTGGAAAAGAAGAAGGTGCGGAAGTATTAGTTGGTGGAAACCGAAATAATCTAGAAGGTGAGTTAGATAGTGGATATTATGTAGAACCAACAGTATTTAAAGGAAATAACAATATGCGTATTTTCCAAGAAGAAATTTTTGGCCCTGTTTTAGCGGTTACAACATTCTCATCTGATGAAGAAGCATTAGAGATTGCAAATGATACTTTGTATGGTTTAGGGGCAGGAGTTTGGACACGTAATACGAATAAGGCATACCGTTTTGGACGAAATATTGAAGCTGGACGTGTATGGACGAATTGTTACCACGCATATCCTGCACATGCAGCATTTGGTGGATACAAAAAATCTGGTATTGGAAGAGAAACACACTTAATGATGTTAGCTCATTACCAGCAAACGAAAAACTTGTTAGTAAGCTATAGTGAAGAACCAACAGGTTTATTTTAATTAAATATCAATTGGAAAAACCCGTAAACAGGAAAGTGGGAGTATGCTATATACAGGTCACCCACAAAGTGACTTGTTTACGGGTTTTTCCGTATAAAAATCGGAGAGGTGAGGATAATGGTAGAAAAAGTTGTTGCGACAGAAGCGGCGATAGAATTGATTGAAAAATTGAAGGCGATACATGGTGATTTAATGTTCCATCAGTCCGGCGGATGTTGTGACGGTAGTTCTCCGATGTGTTACCCGCGTGGAGAGTTTCGAGTCGGGGAATCTGATGTCTTATTAGGTGAAATTGACGATACACCATTTTATATGTCCAAAGATCAATATGAGTATTGGAAACATACACAATTAATTATTGATGTTGTCGATGGAAGAGGCGGCATGTTTTCATTAGAAGGTCCAGAAGGAAAAAGATTTTTAACGAGATCACGTGTTTTTACAGATGAAGAAAGAGAAGTACTAAATTTATAAAAGAGCACATATACTTTATTAGAATCATACGATATAAGTATCTTGATGAAATGAAAGGTGTTTAATGTTGAAGAATAAGTTGTATTATTATGCAAGGGGCCATACAGCAAAGGGAATGGTAAATTATTGGGAATCGAATGCGAAGGATGTGGAGGATGTATATGTTTTCAAACACCCTTCCCTTTCTTTAACCTCCCAATTACTTCAAGATGTTATTGCTATGTTTGACGGGTTTGGCCAAGTTGAAGTGGTGATGAGTCCTTTTGGAAAAAATTTCATAGAGGGTATTATTGTAAGAGACTATTCTATCGCTTTTATGGATGACTATTATATTAACAGGGAAGTTAATCTAATAGATTTCACTCAAGGGATGGACCAAACACTATTACAGGATATAGAACAATTAGAAGATTCCATCAAGCAAATATGTGAGAAAACGTATGAAAAGTTTGAAAAGAGTTTAATGATTCATGATACATTGGAAAATTTATTTTTAAATGAAATGAGTTTTCAACAAGCAGATGCGGAAATTAATCGTACTATTACAGAGTTATTTTCGGATGTACAGAAGAAAAAGGATCAAGCGGTTATATATGAACGTCTATTTGGGACGAAAACACCTGATGGTACGACAGATTATGTGAAAGCTTTAATTGAACCTTTACAACATCGTTATTTTATAAAAGGAAGAGCAGGAACCGGGAAATCACATTTTATGAAACAAATTGTGGAACAATGTATCACCTATCATTTAGATGTGGAACTGTATCGTTGTAGTTTCGATCCGGATAGTATTGATATGATTATTATTAGAGATTTGCAACTTTGTATGTTTGATAGTACCCCTCCACATGAATTTCATCCTACGCGAAAAGAAGATATCGTTATTGATTTATATGATATTGCATTAACACCTGGAACAGATGAAAAATATGCGGATGAAATTCAACGAATCGAAAAGGCTTATAAGCAAGAAATGAAAGATGGAGTTCACCAACTAAAAGAAATTAAGCTCGTACAACAACAAATTGATAACATATTACGACTATATGCCAATAAAAAGAAAGAAAATTAAAACGAAACGTTATAAAACTATTGAAATTATTCAGAAAATATAGTAAAATTAATCAACTACCATAAAAGTTATATAGGAGGTGGCAAAATGGTGACAGTAAAATTATTAAAACCTTATTATATAAAGATGAATAGTGAATATATTAGAGTTATTTTAGCGTATCAGTATTTTTCGTTAATTATTAATAAAAAGGTATATCATTTTATTCCGATAGAAGGACAAGAAATTTTAGTTAATCGAAAGACGAAGCAAGTTGTAAATACGGAGACAAAATTTGCCTTCCAAAATGGGAAAGATATTGTGTATTTAACCATGAAAAAGCTAACAACGTTAGAGGACTTTATGAACCAATTAGATGATATTATAAAGCCGTATTATGATAAAAAAATGGAAAAACAGAAAAAATATGAAGAGAAAATTGATGATCAAACTTCAAGCATTATAAAACAATTAGAAAAACAAAATATTATACGTTTAATAGATAAAGCGTTAGATGAGAAGGATGAGAAAATGTTTCAATATTTAACTAAATTATTATAATGAGAGAATTTCTATTATTGGACAATAGGAGTTCTCTTTTTTGTTTAAAAAACTATGAAAAAACACTACTATCCAATGGTTTATATACATGAATAGTAGTGTATAAAAAGTTATTTTCCTTTTTTAATTTCTTTTAATGCTTTTTGTACTTGTTTAGAAGCGTAACTACTCGTACCTATACTCTCTGACTTTTCAGCCATCATAGCAATAATAAGATCTTTATCTTCTGCATGATAACCGACAAACCAACCGTTTTCCGAACCAGTACCATCCTTTGTTGATTTTAGTTCAGCTGTACCGGTTTTCCCCGCAATTGGGAACTTCTCATCATTAATATTTTTTGCGGTACCCATTCGAACAACATCGCGTAAGTCATCATGTAATTCTTTCGCATGTTCTTTGCTTAAGACATTTTCTTTCCAAACTTGTCCTTTTTTATCAGAAGTTAAAAGAATTGGTTTTACCATATTTCCATCATTTATAATCGGCGTATATGTTAAGGCGACATGAAGTGCACTTACTTCAATTTCACCTTGTCCATAACTCGTATGAGCTAATAATATTTCATCTCGAATACCTTCTTCGTCATTGGAAATTTGTGATGGTCGAATCGTAATTGGTAAAGGTAATTTTTCTTCAAAACCATATTCCTTTAAACCTTCGACATATTTTTTGGACCCCATTTTAACAGTTTGCTGTGCAAAGTAAATATTATCGGAACGAATTAACGCATCTCGCAAGTCGACTGGACCACCAGAACTTGAAACCCTTGTAACTGTTTGTCCTCCCCAGTCTTCTTTTCCCCAAGTTAATCCATTGATGGTTAAACCATCATTTGGTTTAATTACGCCATTTTCTAATCCAACGGCAGCAGTGATAGTTTTCATAACAGATCCAGGGGCATATGTTGCTGCAAAGCGATTGACAAATGGTTCTAATGGATCGTTCATTAATTCATCCCAATTAGCTTGTGTAATTCCGTAAGTAAAATCATTTGGATTAAATCCAGGGCTACTTATCATTGCAATTATTTCTCCCGTTTTTGGATCGACAGCAGCAGCGGTTCCGGGATTCCCTTCGAGGGAATCATATAATTTATCTTGTGCATTAACGTCGATGGTTAATTGTATCGTTTCCCCATTTTTAACAGGTTTTTCTGCAATAGTAGTTTTATGTTTATCTTCATTAATAACAGAAATTTTAATGCCTTCTTCACCACGAAGCTTTTCCTCAAAGGTTAGCTCTAATCCTTGTTTTCCAATAAAATCTGTTTCTCTATAATTTCTATCTTTATGCTTTTTCATTTCTTCCGACGTAATTTTTCCGACATAACCGGTTAAATGTGCTGCAGCATGGCCAGCAGGATAAGTTCTACCAGATGTTTCTGTGTAAGATATAGCTGGGATTTGTGTTAGCTGTTTAAATGTATCTTTTGCTGATCTAGGTATAACTTTTAAAGGAATGAAAAAGTCCTCTTTTACCCAAGGTTCATCTAATTTTTCATCAATTTTTGCAACAGAGATACCGAGTAATCGGGCAATTTCTTCTTTTTCATCTGCTTCACTTTCAAAATCTTTTGGTACAATACCAATTTCATAAGCAATATCATTTATTGCTAATGGCATTTTATTACGATCTAAAATTTCACCACGTTTAGGTTTCTCCACGTCAATCTGAACTTTCCCGCCATCAGCAAGTTCAGGGAAAATTAATCCGGGATCCCAATCAATGACCCAATTTTCCTCCTCATCTTGTTCTTCATACGTTACATCAATATCTTGTACGAATGTAATAATCCCTGCTACTGAATCCATTTCAACCTCTAATGGAATCTTACCTTCCTTATTTTGTTTTATTTCTTTTAATTCATCATTCGACAATTGAATGTATGAAAATTTTAAATCATTAGCAGAAATATCTTCGTATATTTTTTCGTATCTTTGAATAAATTCTTCTTTTTCATATTGTTCTTTCGATTCCGCAGATAACATGTCATACATATCTGAAAAGCGTTCATTTTTCCAGTGGTTTAAATATGTATTTAACTCATCTGTAGGGTTAGGCGTTTGAAAGGAACAACTACTAAGTATAAATAAAGATAAAAATAAAAAACATAATAGCCATTTTCTCACTACAATTCCCCCCAAAAATGCGCACAAACATAAATGTGTTATAAAGATTATGTAATCGTTCATAGTATAAAAGGTTGAATTACATTTTGTCACAATTTATTAAAATTAAAACTGAATAAAAAATCATTTTGTTTATATGTAGAAACAAAATGATTTC
>NZ_JBBKBG010000008.1:0-80958 GCF_037892545.1 Pseudogracilibacillus sp. ICA-222130 | reverse complement strand
ATCCCATGTTCTTGGTATTTCAATACTTTAGACCTAAATGCGGTCCCACTAAGCAATAATCCATACCTATCACTTAACTCTCGATGACTTACACCTTGTTCAAGATACATTTTAATATATCGTTCCAGTTCCTCAACTGAATGTTTACTATTAGAACGCATTAAAAATCCCCCTAAAGTAGATTTTATTTTTTAAGTGTCTACTTTAGGGGGAGCATATCACGTTACACGGCGTTTTCACACTTTTCGTTACATGGTGTCACAATTTGTACAAAAACTTTCGAACTAATTGTGAATATTTTCACAAAGACTACTATTTTTACGTAAATGGCTTATACTAATAATTGTAAACAAAATATATTTAAGGAAGTGTAGATGGAAAATGAAAGGTACAGCATTATTGATGAATAAGGACATGACGGTTACAGTTTTGGAGAATGTGGATGTTTCGGTGTATAAAGAGTTGAAAGACGAGAAACAGTATGACCAACCTCATTGTACAATCAATAATAAAAAGGTTGAATTTGAACCTATTCATTCTGTCGTTTGGTGTAAAGAAGATATTGATTTAGATTACGGTTACTAAATATATATAAAACAAAATGCGTTCTGGTGTTGCGTATACACCGGAACGCATTTTACTTATTTAAAGGATCGACTACATAACTCCATTTGTTTTAACATAATCTATATGCTTTTAAATCGGCCAAAAAAACTGCATAAGGATTATTTTCTCCTTATACAGCCTTTTATTACATGCTTTTTTCGTATATGGAAACATATCCACGTTGTTTTTGCCAACAGCAAACCGCTTCTTTTAGATCTGTTTCATCAAAATCTGGAAAATACACGTCCGTAAAATAAAGCTCTGCTTCCGCTGCTTGCCAAAGTAAAAAATTACTAATTCGTTGTTCTCCACCTGTACGAATCATTAAATCAGGGGAAGGCAAACCATTCGTATATAAATGTTTTTCGATATCCATTTCTGTTATATCTTGAGAACCTGATACGTCTTTCTCACGAACAACCGCTTTTATCGCTTGAACAATATCATCTCTACCACCATAATTAAAAGCAAAATTAACGACCATTCCATCATTATTTCTTGTTCGTTTCACGGCCTTCTCAATAGCGACACGTGTAGGGAATGGTACTTTTTTCAAATTACCTGATGTACGTATTCGAATATTTCTTTTCATAAATTGCGGTAATTTCTCATGAAAAAACTTTATCGGCAAACTCATCAAATAGTTTACTTCATCTAATGGCCTCGACCAATTTTCGGTAGAGAAGGCGTACAATGTTAATGCTTCTACACGTAACGAAATACATGCATCGATTACTTTCTCCATCGCCTTTACCCCTGCGAAATGGCCTTCACTTCTTGATAACCCTCGTGCTTTTCCCCATCGACCATTCCCGTCCATCGTAATGGCGATATGTTTTGGTATTTGTGCATTCATCTTTCTTCCTCCTCTTAACCTTTTTCATTTATCCAAGCATGATACTGTTCTACAAACTGCTCCCTTAAAAAATTATATGCGAATAGATGTGTGACATTTTTTTCTTGCTCATATTGTTCCGCCAAAAATTTATCTATTGCGTCATGTTCATTATAATCATATATTTCCATTAAACGAATCCAACCAGGATAAGACAACTGTTGTACGTTTACTTCATTTCCATTGATATTTTTTTTATTGTATTCATTTGCAACGAACTGCTCTAGATGAATGACGTTTAACATCGTATAAAAAATAATGCCGATAATAAAATAAAAATGTGTCAGAGATATACGACTAGCCCAAATTCGAATCAATGTATACATCAGTAAAAAAGCGATATAAAACAAAGAGAGATAAGCTGTAAAACTACGTATCGTCCATGCAGAAGCATACGTATCCACGGCAACTTGCATTGATTTATACAAAAACAAACTGTTTATGACAATCAAAAATGAATAACTTATATTCAGCAATATATGTATGCTTCTTATTCGCCCTAAAGCAATGTAAAAGAAAAACAATGTACATGCTGTCCATAAGAATGTCATATAAAACATTGGTACTGCTTCTAATGTGACACCTGTATATAAGACAATACCAATGACGTTCAATATAATGGATACAATAAACATTGGCTTATAATGTAATGGTTTCTTTTTTTGTAAAACAACTAAATATTGTTGCTCATCATTTTTCGGATAACGGAGTACCTGAAATATCCCAAAAATAAATATATTAATCATCATTACTCTTAAAAAAGGCATGAACCAATTCATATATATCATGAAACAAAGCAATATAAATACGATACTACTTATCAGGATAATAATTTTTTTCTGCCTTAAAAATTTACTAAAGCGAAGGATTAATTGAAAATCGTATTGAACGACTTCTATTAATTTTTCCCCCATCGTTCGAATAAATTTAGTCGTTCCCCAAACAAATGTATTCGGTCTTGTAACAACGATAATATGAATAAACATTAACATCGGGATCATCATTTTATTCCAAGAATAAAAAATTGTTTCACCGAATAATAAATATGTTGCACTTAACATCCATATTATTATCATCAATAAAATTCCAATTCTCCGATGATGGAATGCAGATAAACGAAATCGCAGGAAAAAAACAATATAAAAGCAAGAAATAAATAAGAGCATACTTAAACCAATTTCAACTTGAAAAAAAGTTATTTCTGCTAATATTCCAAGCAAAAAACATGAGATAAGCACAAAATAGTCATTTTTTCGTATCGTTTCTCTCATAAACCTCCACCTAACCTATACATAGAAATTCTATGTACATGAATAAAATAATTGGGAAGAGTATCAAACAGATACTTTTCTCCCCCAATAATAACCAAAAAATGTGACAGGGTATAAAATACCAGTTAATATACAAATCAACAAAAATGTCATCAATGGTTTCATTTGTAGCAAATGCGATAAAATGATGTACATGAACAACATATTAGGAAGGATAGCAATAACAAATGTTCGTTGTAACAATCGTTTTCCGCGATGACCGAATTCTTTTCCCATTTCATAGCCTAATAAAGACCAGAATATGGCATACAATCCAAAGATAAATAACGGTATATTGGCAACCATATTCCATACTTGAATGAGCCATTTCCATCCAAACAGATGTAAACATATTAATAAGACAGTTCCACCAACAAATATCGCAAAATTTAGTAAAACAAATAACCATTGTGTTTTTCTAGGTGTAATTCCTGTTTCTTGTCGCCAAATTTTTGCAACAGCAGTTGGAGATCCTAGTTGTTCTACTAGTGTTTCGTACACTTCATTTGTTGGAATTTGTTCATGTTGCAACATTTCATAAATATGTGCTTCGTAATCCGCAACGATTGCTTGATAATCTTTTTGATCAGATAGTTCTGTTTGCAATTCTTTTATATATCGTTGCGCCTCTTCATTCATGACTCCGTCTTTCCGATCATCTTCGACATTACTTTTACATATTGAATCCATTCAGATGTTCGTTCTTGCAAAATCATTTCCCCTGCCTTCGTAATACGATAATATTTTCTAGCAGGACCTTTTTCTTGTTCTTGCCAATACGCTTCAATATATTCTTGCTTTTCTAGTTTATGAAGTCCCGGATAGAGAGAACCTTCTTTTATTTGTAAATGATGTTCACTTCTTTTTTCAATTTCTTTTACTAATTCATATCCATACATATCTCGCTCATGTAATAATTGTAATACGAGCAGTGATGTACTTCCTTTTACTAATTCTCGACTAAACATACGTTTTCACCTACCTAGTTTATTTAGGTACATAGAAATACTATATAGCAATTAGGGAAAAATGTAAAGCACTATTACTAATACTATTTCAGCTACATCCTTTCCACCGTAACGTAAAATCAACTTATCTTATGTTACACTTGTTCTATCATCTTCTTTAAAGGAGTGAAAAAAATGGAACGAAAACTAATACTTGCCTCCTCTTCTCCTAGACGACAGCAGTTACTACATCAAGTACAAATCCCTTTTACTATACGTACGAACGATGTGGATGAATCCATTGTTCAAGAAATGGATCCCATCGAAAAAGTGAAGCAACTTGCCATATTAAAAGGAAATAGTATACAAAAAAATGTCCACGAAGTTATTTTAGCAGCAGATACCGTCGTTAGCTTTCAAGGTAAAATTTTTGAAAAACCGAAAGATAGAATGGATGCACGATCCATGCTTACACAATTAAGTGGAAATACACATGAAGTATACACAGGAGTATATATAAAAGGTGTGATGGAGAATAATTTATTCGTTGAAAAAACAGAAGTGACATTTTGGGAACTAACGGAAGAGGAAATAGAACATTATATTCAATTAGATGATCCATATGATAAGGCTGGTGCATATGGCATTCAAAGCACTGGTGCTATACTCGTCAAACATATTTTTGGGGATTATTATAATGTTGTTGGATTACCACTTGCAAAAGTCGTTCGTGCTTTAAAAACGTTTCATATTTACCCCTCATAATGTTTTATTTCTGCATTTCATGCAAAATCGTGTATAATATATAGGGTTAGTGAACGATAAAGGAGCGTAATGATTTTGTCTGATTCAATTTTATCCATTATTCCACCATTAATAGCCATTCTCATGGTGTTAATTACGAAACGAGTATTATTATCTTTAGGTGTCGGTATTTTATTTGCAGCATTTTTTGTTGCTAATTATCAGATCGGCGAAACATTAAGCTTAATTATTCAAGCTTTTGTTCGGGTATTCGTTGAAGATGGTGGATTAAATACGTGGAATATTTATATTATTTTATTCTTGTTTTTACTTGGAATTATTACTAGTTTTGTCAGTATGATGGGTGGAACGAGAGCATTCGGAGATTGGATGATCCTCCGTGTAAAAACACGTGTTGGTGCCCAAATAATGACGATCGTATTAGGTTTTGCCTTATTTATCGATGACTACTTCAACAGTTTAACAGTCGGACAAGTAGCACGTCCAGTGACAGATAAACATCGAATTTCACGTGCAAAACTTGCCTATATCGTCGACTCTACTGCAGCACCTATTTGTGTCATTGCACCATTATCAAGTTGGGGCGCGTACATTTTAGGTTTAATCGGAACGGTGTTCATGACACATAATATTGTTGATTATTCTGCATTAAGCGCATTTATTACGATGATTCCTATGAATTATTATGTTTGGTCAGCGATTGGGCTTGTATTTATTTTAGCAATTCGTCAAGCAGATTTTGGAGCGATGAAAAAGCATGAACTTCATGCATTAGAAACAGGAGATGTAACATTTCAACAACAAAAAACAGAAACACAACAACAAGAAGAAAAATCAAGTGCTATTGGGAAAATATCTGATTTACTCATTCCAATTATTATGTTGTTCATCGGAACCATCGGCCTTATTTTCACTACAGGGTATATAGCGTTAGCTCCTGGTGAAAGAAGTATCATTAATATTTTAGGGGAAGCAGATGTTTCATTATCCTTATTCCTTGGAGGACTAATTGCCGTGTTTATTACTTTTTTCATGAGTATTAGACATATCAAGGCAAATCAATTAGAGAAAAAGGATTTCTCCATCGGTATCTTTAACGGATTAAAGGCAATGTTATCAGCAGTTATTATATTAATTTTCGCATGGGCAATTACGGATTTAATTGACCAATTAGGAACAGGTACATATTTAGCAAATATTGTAAAACAATCAAATATTCCTTTTGCAATCTTACCATTCATTATTTTTATTATGGCTGGAATTATCGCTTTTTCAACGGGAACATCTTGGGGGGCATTTGCCTTGTTATTGCCTATTGCCGGTCAAATTGCAGCTTCTACAAACATCGACCTTATTTTACCGATGTTAGCTGCTGTTTTAGCTGGAGCAGTGTTCGGAGACCATTGTTCTCCCATTTCAGATACGACGATTCTATCTTCGACTGGATCAAGCTGTAACCATATAGACCATGTAATGACGCAATTACCTTATGCGATTGTTGCAGCAGTCATTGCTGGACTTGGTTATGTTGTGTTAGGCTTTACGGAAAATGTTTATTTTGGATTAATAACAGTCATTATCGGGCTATTCATTGTTTACCTCTTATTAGGAAAAACAAAATTAATGCCAAATAATGATAGATGATGTCATTTCCTTCATAAATATTTGTCATATTTATGAATAATACTCATTTTAAGAATTAATCATTGTATTATTTTTGTTTCTAGAATATTATAAAGTTAGGAAAGAGAGGGATATAATGAAAAGCGAAGCGAATAATTTAAAACAACGTAATTATACCCCACTAATTTGGGTACTTTCTGTTGTCGCTGTCATTATTATTTTAGGTACAAATTATATTCCACGTAGTACGACAGATACTATTTTTGGAATGAAACTTACGGTTCTTCCATTAATCAATGCGATTTTAAATGGTTTTGCATTTTTATTTTTAATTGGTGCACTCGTATCCATTAAAAAAGGAAATGTTAAAGCACACCGTAATTTTATTTTGGCAGCTTTTAGTGCAACATTTATTTTCTTAATTACGTATTTAACATATCATGCATTAGCTGGTTCTACGAGTTATGGGGAAGATGGATTTTTAAAATATGTCTATTACTTTGTATTAATCTCCCATATATTCTTATCAACAATCCTTTTACCATTGTCATTATTTACCCTGACAAAAGGTTTAAATATGCAAGTGGAGAAACATAAGAAAATTGCACGATGGACGATGCCAATTTGGTTATACGTTAGTTTTACGGGTGTCCTAGTATACGTATTAATTTCACCATTTTATTAACATAAAAGACTTAGGCGATACTTTTTGTACTCGTTCTAAGTCTTTTTTTATATATACTAGTATATAAGCTCACTTGTTTGGCGCATATGTATGTAAAATTTCAACACATATAGGAGGGTAAACATGGATTTCCCAGTATACACCATACTTCTATTCACTGGATTATTATATGGAATGATTACTTTTATGATCGAACTCCGTCACTACAATGATGCATTAAATGTAAAGCAATTAACCTTATCGATTGTCATCATGATAATTAGTGTCATTGGATTATATGTTTCCTATTAACATCGTAACGCTATGCATCTTTCACGATTAGCCCGAGCATGCTTGCAAATTGAATCGCTTGTAATGGTGATACTTTTAATCCTTTTAATTGATCGATGGTCACAAATAAAGTGTCAAACTGTGAAGTACTGACATCGATACCTTTTAACGGTGTTTCCTCAAAATTGGCTTCATTTAAATTACATGTATTGAATTGAATCGTTTTAAATATCGAACGATAAAAATCTACTTGTTGTAATGATGCATGTTCAAATAGTACTTTTTCCAATTTTGCTTTTCCAAACAACGCCATATTTACTAGAGAATGTTGGAATTGTGTATGTCCCATATACGCATGTTCAAAATTACACCCAACCAGTTTACAATTGTCAAATATGACACGATTCATAGATGCATATTCCATATTCGCATTCGAGAAATCACATTTTTCAAAACGAACATCTGTTAAACTAATCCTCGAAAAATCCGTCCCTATAAAACGGCAATTTTTAAATATGGTTTTTTGAATATGAATGCCTATGAATTGTTCATTGATACAATTTTCACGTTCCATTACTGCTTCTTCTATAAAATCCTCTTCTATTTCATGCATAGATTGTTTCGTTACATCTTCGCCAATCATTGGCTCTTTTATTTTCAAAAAAAACACTTCCTTTTGTATTTATTACATGAATCTATCATCAATAATGAGTAGTATATCATTCTTTTATATGATGGTTCATATGTTTCGTGCTAAAATAGACTTTATCATAGAAAAAAAGTTGGTGAATTACGCTTTATTATGCAAAAATTATTTTCAGCTATTAAAATGCAATGTATAAAAACGTATGAATACGACACACATGCAACAAAGTCTTTTGTTATCGTTGCATGGGGCATGACAACGATAGTCGCTCTAATAGCAATTTCTGGACGGCCATCAGGATCGACTTTCATCCATCTTTCTTTAGATTATGTCGTTGCCTTTATATTAAATTTATTTTTATTTATCATAGTGACATTTTTACTAGCATTTATTTTATCTCTTTTACGTATCCCTATTGCTCGAATAGCTTTATCTAGTATTTTATATGTCGGGATTGGTTTATGGGTATTATTATATGTTGTCGATGCCGGTTCGATTTTTTCGATGATCATCGGTGTCTTTGCTGCTATTCTTGCTACCGTTTTAAGTTTTTTTGCATATCAAATTCATGCTTATAAATACGGGAAAAAAATATTAATATGTAGTGCAATCGGTTTGACGATTATCGGTATTGCGTTGTTCATGTCTAATCATTCAAATGTAGACGATTCCTTAACTGGACCTTATGACGTACAATTTTTTACATATGGAAGCGGAAAAGATCCTTATCGAAAAGACTTTGGTGACGAAGTAACGGAACATACAGAAACAGTAAATGCATCCAGCTTTATAACAAATTGGAGTGCAAAACGCACAAAGTTTTGGGACTTTGATCAACACGAACTTCCGATTAACGGGCGAGTATTCATGCCTGAAGGAGATGGTCCCTTCCCTGTTATTTTAACGGTGCATGGGAACCATTCTATGGAAAAATTCTCTACAGGTGGCTATGATTATTTAGGAGAAATTATTGCCTCCCATGGCTTTATTTTCATTTCTGTTGATGAAGATTTCATTAACTATTCGAATATTACAGGTCAACCAAATGATAACTACCTATTGAGAACATGGATATTGCTACAACATATCGTGCAATTAAAAGAGATGAATCAAAAAGAGGATAGTTTATTTTATCAGAAAGTAAATGTACAAGAAATTGCATTGTCTGGTCATTCACGTGGTGGGCAAGCCGCTGCAATGGGAGCAGATTATGAACGTTTCATTGAAGATCCAGCATTACTTCGTGCATTACAAGACGTTGAAATTAAAGCCGTTGCTGCCATCTCCCCTACTGATAAGTCCATTGATCATACAAAACCGAAATTAGAAAATGTTTCTTACTTTATCATGCACGGTGCACAAGATGCAGATGTGTACAATTTCAGAGGGGATCATCAATTTTATCGCACGACATTGACAGATGCGAATCAAATAAAAGCTACATTATATATTGAACATGCAAACCATGTCCAATTCAATAACGATTGGGGACGTTACGATTTAGCAATGCCAAAAGGATTGTTTCTAAATCAAATGAACCTATTGTCGAAAAAAGAACAACAGCAAATTGCGGCCACCTACTTGACTGCCTTTTATAAAGATGTATTTCAACAAAGTACGGAATTAGCAACATTAATCGAAAATGAACAAGTTCGAAAGGAACTTTTACCAGACACAACGATGGCTCACAAATATGTAACTGGGCAATATCAATCATTGTTAACGTATAACAAACATCAAGAAATATTAGGCCAATTTTCTAATGCACCAAAAAAAGAAGTAATTCGTCCTAAAAACCGTTCGGGTGGAATTCACCCACAAGATGCACTACATATTGCTTGGGAAGAAGCAGCAACATATTCGATTCCACTTTCTCTTAAAGGGAAGAATGTTAATAGTCATTCGCTCGTCCTTACGGTAGCAAATTATAAACCAGAAGCAAATATTGATATGGAAGTTGTTCTGTCAAATGAAAATAAGACGCTTGTTCAAGAAACACATACATTATCTCCTGTCATTGAGATTGATCAAACGCCTTTCGGTTTACTTGATACGTATTATCGGGACGGCAAATATGACACAAACTGGGAGCCAATTTTTGAAACTATTCATGTTCCATTAACAGATATTTCTGCTGAGTCATTAAAAGATACAACATTAACTCTACAATTTTCAGGCACGAATGGGGAAGTTTTACTGGAAGAAATTGGGATAGAATAATATTTCATTCTTAAAGGAGAAAAAGTAATGATGATTAAGATGTAGCACGTCTGTTTATAACTTATCGCCGTTATAAAGAAACTTCTTTAGAAATCATTCTCCCCATTTATTAATTGTTGCGATCGTTTTTTTTCAAATCGGCGTGTACACTAAGCACCCTCTACATGTAGTTTATTATTTTAGAGGGTGCGTATTTTATCGGGCTCACTTTTTATACAATATACTAATCACCGTTTTAGCACTATTTTATTTGTACCTTGATTTCTTTTTCCGCTTCTAAAAATGTCGGATAATATTGTACTGGAATGCGAATATTCCCTTTTAATGTATCAATGTTTTTAAGTTCTAATCCATAATATCCTTTGCCATTTCTAATAGAATTAAAACTAGAATATAACTCCAATTCCTTGCCTTGTTCATCTAACACATAACTAAACATCCCGAACGGAAATTCTTCCTCTGACGGGGTATTTATCGCAAATACTAATGAGTTATCTTCCACAAAAACGGAATCAATTAATTTACCATTATCTGGCGCTTGAATAATTTTTCCTTCATCCATTGAGTATATAATTTCCCTCTCATTTTTATTCACTGCTTGCACTTTGCTTAATGTCATAAATAATTGTTCTGGTACTTGAAAATAACTACTCTCTAAATATAAAATATCTTTATGTGGCTCTTTCTCATCCATTATGTTTACTACACCGTTCGTGACTTTTCCCCATACATTCCTTTTTCCATCTTCTAATTGTAAATTCGTATAATCCAGAATATCTTTTGTATTAGTCGAATCTAACACGACATGAACTTCCGCTCTTGTTGGATACATGACTACTTTTTCAACCGTTATTTTTTGATCCGCTATCTCAATTGTTTCATTTACTTCATATTGTTGTTTCTTTGCTACCTTAATCTGCTCAACCTCAATTGGTACCGAAAATGTTTCCACACTCTCATCTACCCCCTCGTCTTGTACATGCACATCCATTACTATACGTAAGCCATTTTTCAACATATCATCTGATGATATTTGTGCATCGACTGTATGACGAAAACGTCTTTTCTTCGTACCATCATCGTCATCCATCGAACCATAACTTCCATTAAAAATAAGTTCCTTGCCATCTTGATCAAATAATTGGATTTTTCCAATGGAAGCATACTCCACTTTATTTTCTGTTTCAATCGTTATAAAAGATACAATGTTTTTTTCATCCATCATTACTCCATGTAATGTAAAGTTAATGCCTCCCTTTTTCTCTGTATAATTTATTTCATGATAATATTCATTTTGCATTGCCGATTCCCAACTAGGATTTCCACGTAAAAATACTGGATCAATCAAATAAACTGTCCATACGCATCCTGCAAGAAGAAAAATGATGGCTGCCCATGTCCATTTTGGTAAATAATAACGGTGTTTTTTCTTAGAAACTTTGCTCTCCTTATGTTGCTTCATACCTTTTTCTATCGCTTCATCTAACAATGTCTCGGGGATGGAAATGTTTTCTATTTTGTTTTTATAATTTTCAAGTTGCTTTTCTACATCTTCATGTTTCATTTACACTTCCCCTTTCTTTGCTAAATGACGTAGTTTATCTAAAGTTTTATAAACTCTTGTTTTCATCGTATTTTCATTCGTACGAAACACTTCAGCCATTTCTTTAAAAGATATGCCGTGAATATATTTTAAAACTATCCATTCTCTTTCTTGATTAGATAATTTTTCTAATAGTTCTTCCATCTCTAATAATAGAAAGTCTTCCTCATAAGCTGATGGTATCATCGTTTCATCTAATTGCAGCACTTTTTTTCGTTCCCGTATTAAATCGTTACAATAATTAATCGTAATTCGAATAAACCACGTTTTAATATAGGCAGGTTGTCGTATTGAATGGATATTAATCAATGCGCGATATGTAACTTCTTGTACTACTTCTAATGCAAGCTCTTCTGTTTTCATGTAACTCAATGCTGTTCGATAAATATCAGCTTTTACAGTATCCATAAGTTGCATAAAAGCTTCTTTATCTCCAGCAATAGCTTTTTTTGTAATTTTCTCCAATGGACTCCCCCTTCACCTGCTATATATTAGACGGTCACTTATATAAAAAGTTTTAATTTTTTTGAAAAATAATGAAAAATTCTCCTTTAGATCATCCATTATTAACTTTATATTGTATACATTGCTTTATATATTCCAATTTGTAAGTTGAAGCAAGAAAAAATGATAAAAAAAGACGGGGATTGATCCTCCCCGTTTTCTCCTGCAAAGCTACTACTAATAATCGCTTTTATAATATAGCGATCGCGCGGACTGGTGACCCGTCCCCTTTTTCTATTTTTAAAGGTAGTCCATAAAATGTAAAAGATTGATGGAACGGAATTTTTTCTAAATTGATTAGGTCTGTATAGGTAATAATGTCGTTCGCTAATAACATTCTTTCTAATCGTTCCGTCATATCTCCACCGACAAAGGAGGGTTTTGCGTGCAATAATTTATCTATATATGTTTCATCCAGTGGTTCAGTAAAGAATAAGCCTATCTCCCTCGGCCATTGTGAATCTTTTTGCACTACTTGTGCTTCACCAAAAAATCGTTCGATCGGAATCTCATCTACATTTGCTTTTCCTTTATGCATATGCGAAAATGCATCGACATGTGTGCCGGTATGCGTACCTAATGTTAACCTTCTTAACTCCCAGCCATTTTTGTCAAATGTATGGACTTTTTCAATCGTAACCGCTGGATCTCCAGGATAGACGTCCATTTTTTCGTTCAATGTTGCGGTTAAATCAATTACTTTCATACCACTCCCCCACTCTTTCAAATGGATTTTATCCGGAGAAAAAACTGGACATCGATTAAAATAAGTCCAGTTTTCCTATCCGTTCTACCGCTTCACGTAAACGATCTACTTCCTCCAATAATCCAATTCGTACATACCCTTCTCCATGTGCCCCAAAAGCATTACCTGGAGCAACAGCGATATTTGCTTCATTTAACAACAAATCAGTAAAGGATTCACTCGTATGTCCATTTGGAACCTGTAACCAAGCGAAAAAAGAGGCCTTTGGTGCTTCGACTTTCCACCCGATTTTTTTACAAGCTTCGATAAACACATTACGACGATGTTCATATAAAGCGACTATTTCTTTCGCTGCCGTTTGCTCTCCTAACAATGCTTTTGCAGCTGCACGCTGAACGGCAGGAAATTGGTTAATATACATATGATCTTGTAATAAATTAATCGCACCGACAATCTCCTTATTTCCTAAAGCAAATCCGACGCGCCATCCAGCCATATTAAATGTTTTCGACATCGTATACATTTCCACCCCGACATCTTTCGCCCCGTCTGCTTGTAAAAAACTTACCGGTTTTTCACCATCAAATCCGATTCCACCATAAGCAAAATCATGCATTACTGCAATATTGTTTTCTTTCGCGAATTGGACTGTCTCATCAAAAAATGGAACATCTGCTACTGCACTCGTCGGATTACTTGGATAATTTAAATACATTAATGTTGCATCTCGTTTAATATCCTCATCTATAACATCATAATTAGGAAAATAGTTATTTTCTTCTAGTAATGGCATCGTTTCGAATCGTATATCTGCCAAACTAACACCAGATAAATAGTCTGGATAACCTGGGTCTGGAAGTAAGAGAACTTCTCCTGGATCCATAATCGCCAATGGTAATTCGACAACTCCCGCTTTCGAACCGAATAAAATAGCAACCTCTGTTTCCGGATCTAGATTTACTCCGTATTCACGTTTATAAAATATCGCTATCGCTTCTTTCAATTCCGTCGTACCTCGAAATGGTGCATATCCATGTGTGACTGGATCTTCTACTGCATCCTGTAAAGCTGTTACGATATGAGACGGCGTTGGTTTATCAGGATTTCCTCTTCCAAGATTAATAACATCTCTCCCTTCCCTAACAGCTTGTTGAACATTTTTGGTTAATTGCGAGAAAAAATGTGCCGGCAATCTCTGTAATCGATTCGATAATTTCATATAAATATTCCTCATTTCAATTCTATCATTCTACAACAAGTATAAAGAATATACTTTCGAAAAGAAAGAAATTTTCAGTTATTATTGACAAATTAAACGAAAATAGCTATGATTAAATATATTAGTTTGACTAATATGAAATGCTACAATTATATAAGTCGATAACTTATCAAGAGTGACCGAGGGACAAGGCCCAATGACGTCCGGCAACCCCATTATGGAAGGTGCCAATTCCTTCAGAACGTACAAATTTCTGGAAGATAAGCTGAAAATTAACAGTTCTTCTTTCATATTTGTGAAAGAAGTTTTTTTATGTTTTTAAAAGGGAGACTAGCCATGATTCAAATCGAAAATTTAACAAAAGTGTATCAAACGAAGGATAGAGATGTCATTGGTGTCGACAATGTATCTTTAACGATTAACGAAGGAGAAATCTTCGGTATTGTCGGATATTCTGGGGCAGGTAAAAGTTCCTTATTACGCTGTATTAATTTACTAGAACGACCTACAAAAGGACGAATATTAGTCGACGGGCTTGATTTAATGTCTTTGAATGCAAACAACCTACGTAAAGCACGTTTAAAAATCGGCATGATTTTCCAACATTTCCATCTCATAAGTCAAAAAACAGTTGCTGAAAATATCATATTTGCTTTACGAGCAGCATCCACACCAGCAAAAGAGATTGATCAACGTGTCGAAGAACTTTTAGATATGGTAGATTTAGCAGATAAAAAAGATGTCTTTCCGGCCCAACTAAGTGGTGGTCAAAAACAACGAGTTGGTATTGCTCGTGCACTAGCGAATGAACCATCTGTATTACTGTGCGATGAAGCTACTTCTGCTCTCGATCCGAATACAACCTCATCCATTTTAAAGTTATTAAAGAAAATTAATCGAGAATTAAATATTACGATTGTATTAATTACACATGAGATGAATGTGGTGAAAGAAATTTGTGACCGTATGGCTATTATGCAGGATGGAAAAGTTGTGGAATCAGGAAACGTATATGATATTTTCTCTGCACCGAAAAATGATTTAACGAAAACATTCATTAAAGATGTTGTGAATATCGATGTACCAGAAGAAATGTTACAAAAATGCACCGGACAAATTGTTAAAATTACGTTCCGTGGAGATATTGCTGGCGAAAGCGTCATTTCCGATATGATTCAAACATTTGATGTAAAAGGAAATTTCTTACACGGTTTAATTGAATATATTCAAGAACGTCCACTGGGAATGTTCGTCATGGAAATGAAAGGTGACAAAACTGAAATCGACAAAGCAATCGATTATATGTCATCACAACAAGTAGATGTGGAGGTGATTCGTGATGTTATTTGATGTGGACCGTATTGTGGAACTGTTACCCGAAATGACGCAAGCATTTGGGGAAACGATATATATGATAGGTATTGCGCTACTCGTTGCACTCATCATCGGATTGCCATTAGGGATTATTTTATTCGTCACGGATAAGGGACTATTTCTTGAAAATAAACCGATAAAATCTGTCCTCGGATTTGTTGTGAACGTCATTCGTTCCATCCCGTTCATTATTTTAATGGTAGCTATTACACCATTTACAAAATTAATCGTCGGTAACTCGATTGGACCTACTGCTGCAAGTGTTGCTTTATCGGTTGCAGCCATCCCATTTTTTGCACGAATTGTGGAAACATCCCTTCGTGAAATTGATAAGGGAGTGATCGAAGCAGCAATTGCGGTTGGTGCAACACCTTGGATGATTATTAAAGATGTATTACTTCCAGAAGCCAAATCTAGTATTATCCAAGGCATCACATTAACCGTGATTAGTTTAGTAGCTTATTCTGCAATGGCTGGTTTCGTTGGTGGTGGAGGAATCGGTGATTTAGCAATTCGATTTGGTTACTACCGATATGATAATACCATTATGATTTTAACGGTCGTAATTTTATTATTATTAGTACAAATTTTCCAATGGATTGGAGACAAAGCTGCAAAAGCAGTAGACAAAAGTTAATTATTAGGGGGAAATAAAATGAAAAAGTGGATTTTTACAATCGTTTTAGCAAGTATCGTCGCTATTTTAGCTGCATGTGGTGGCAATAACGACGGAAATGAGGCTTCCAATGTAGATGAAACAAAACAATTACATTTCGGTGCTACGGCTGGTCCTTATAGTGATATGTTAACGAAAGCAATTATTCCTGGCTTAGAAGAAAAGGGATATGAAGTGAAATTAACAGAGTTTAGTGATTATGTACAACCGAACAATGCGTTAAATGACGGATCCATTGATGCAAACCTATTCCAACATGTAATTTACTTAGAAAATTTCGCGGAAGAAAATGATATGGATTTAAAGGATTTAATCGTTGTACCTACTGCTCCATTAGGACTTTTCTCGAATAAATATGAATCAGTAGAAGACATTGAAGATGGTGCAACTGTTACGATTCCGAACGATCCAGTTAATGCTGCAAGAACATTAATTACATTTGAAGATCTAGGGTTAATTGAAATTGATGGAGATGTCGAACCTTTAAAAGCTTCTGAAAAAGATATTACAAAAAACGACAAAAATTTAGAGTTTTTACCAATTGAAGCTGGTCAATTACCACGTTCTGTCGATGATGCTGACATAGCTGCGGTTCCAGGAAACTTTGCGATAGCAGCAAATATGGATTTAATGGACGCGATTGCGTTAGAAGATATGCCAGACCAATTCAGAAATATTGTTGCAGTAAAAGCAGAAGATGCTAATAAACAGTTTGCCCTTGATATTATTGAGGTAATTGAATCAGATGAATTTGAAGCTGTTATCGACGAAGAATTCGTAGGTTTCGGTAAACCTGCATGGATGCTTGAAAAAGAATAAACATAGAAGAGATTCTGCTATTTCGCAGAATCTCTTTTTTATGTAAAAGTCTTCATCATTTGATATTGATACATTCGATATGTTTTTCTTACCTCAACCGTATAAGCAGAGTAGGTGAAGTACTTTCCCTACTCTTCCACCTTATCAATGGGACGATCAAAAATAAAAACAGATACCGCCATATCTTCCTCAATTTTCATATCTGTAAATAAATGTACGAGTTTCGCCCCGACTAATTCTTCCATATGTTCCGGGTAATTTGTTTCATACATTTCTTGAATCATTTTTGTTCTAGCCGTGTGGACAATATCCTTCCCTTCTGAAGTCGAACTAATAAATTTTTCTGTTGGTGTTAAATTACCATATAATCGAGTAATTGCCATATCATTTACAAAAGTAGTTTGAATTTTTTCCGGACCCTTTCCGAAACAATCTTTTCGTAATTTCCGAATAATATCATTGAATGCATGTATTTTCTTCATCATGTATGCCCCCTTTTTATCCATCATATCATATAAAAATTAGGATATTGAATCTTCTGAACTAGCATGGTAAAATATGAGAAAGATGGTTGTTTAACTATAGAAATGGTTAGAAACTATGATTCATATTAACGGTAAATAGGAATGGTATTTTAGCAAGACCTGCTCTAAAACTACTCCACTACACCTTTATCCATTTGAATGCTTTCGAGGAAGGATAATTTTGTAGTGGATTTTTTTATTTCAAAAGGAGGCTATATTATGTCAGAAACTGTTTTTTCGGTAAAAATAAACGATCAAACTTATGAGGTAACTGATGAAAAAACAATTATTCAACTATTAAACAAAGAAAAAATTGCTCATCCACAAGTTTGTTATAATCCTTTAGTAGATCCTGTCCAAACTTGTGATACATGTATCGTCGAAGTGGATGGAGAACTTGTACGCGCATGTTCTACTCCATTAACGAAAAATATGAACATACAATTACAATCAAACAGTGCTAAAATTGCACAAACAGAAGCGATGGATCGTATTTTAGAAAATCACTCCTTATATTGTACGGTGTGTGATAATAATAATGGGGATTGTACATTACATAATACGGTAAAACAAATGGGAATAGAACATCAAAAATATCCTTATTCGCCAAAAGTTGATGAAAGCGAAGTAGACATGTCACACCCTTTCTACCGATATGATCCAAATCAATGTATCACTTGTGGACGTTGTGTAGAAGTATGTCAAAGTTTACAAGTAAATGAAACACTATCTATTGATTGGGAAGCAGATCGTCCCCGTGTCATATGGGATGAAGGTGTTTCCATCAACGAATCCTCTTGTGTTAGCTGTGGACAATGTGTGTCTGTCTGTCCTTGTAATGCTCTAATGGAAAAATCGATGCTCGGTAATGCTGGTTTTATGACAGGTTTAAAACCAGATATACTAAATCCGATGATTGACCTCGTGAAAGATGTAGAACCGGGATATAGTGGCATTATGGCCGTATCAGATGCAGAAGCGAAAATGCGGGAAACACGCACGAAGAAAACGAAAACAGTATGTACGTTTTGTGGAGTTGGATGTACATTTGAAGTATGGACAAAAGGAAGAGAAATTTTAAAAGTACAGCCGAGTGAAGGACCAGTAAATGCGGTATCTACATGTGTAAAAGGAAAATTCGGATGGGATTTTGTGAACTCGGAAGAAAGAATTACTACCCCACTCATTCGAAAAAACGGTGCCTTTGAAGAAGCGAGCTGGGAGGAAGCATTATCTCTCGTTGCCAAAAAGCTTCGTGAAGTGAAAGAGGAACATGGAAAAGACGGTGTTGGTTTTATTTCCTCTTCCAAAGTGACAAACGAAGAAAACTATCTCATGCAAAAACTTGCCCGCCAGTTATTTGAAACGAATAATGTCGATAATTGCTCCCGTTATTGTCAATCCCCTGCAACAGATGGATTAATGCGAACTGTTGGGATGGGTGGCGATGCCGGAACGATTAAAGACATAGCAAAAGCAGGTCTTGTCATCATAATTGGTGCGAATCCTGCAGAAGCACACCCTGTTTTAGCGACACGTGTAAAACGTGCGAATAAATTACACGGTCAAAAATTAATCGTATCAGATTTAAGAAAAAATGAAATGGCCGAACGTTCAGATGTCTTTATTCGACCAAAACAAGGAACAGACCAAGTATGGCTCATGGCGATAACCAATTATATGATACAACAAGGATGGCATGACAACGAATTTATTCAAGAAAACGTACATTATTTTGATGAATTAAAAGAATTACTAGAAACATATACATTACAATATGCTGAAGAGCAAACAGGCATTCCCGAAGCCACATTAATTGAAATGGCAGAAATGATCCGTGATGCGGATGGTACATGCATTTTATGGGGAATGGGTGTTACACAAAACACTGGTGGTTCTGATACATCTGCGGCAATTTCAAATCTATTGCTTGCAACAGGAAATTACCGACGTGAAGGTGCCGGTTCTTACCCACTACGAGGACATAATAATGTACAAGGAGCATGTGATATGGGGACTCTCCCAGCATGGCTACCAGGGTATCAACATGTAACAGAAGATCATGCACGTGAAAAATTCGAGCAAGCGTACGGTGTAAAAATTGACGACAAACCTGGATTAGACAACATTCAAATGCTTCGTTCCATCAATGAAGGAAAAATGCGTGCGATGTATTTAATGGGAGAAGATATGGCATTAGTAGACGCCGATGCAAACCACGTCGATAAAACATTATCAAAACTAGATTTCTTTGTTGTCCAAGATGTCTTTTTCTCTCGCACAGCACAATATGCAGACGTGATCTTACCTGCTGCTCCATCATTAGAAAAAGATGGAACCTTTACCAATACAGAACGTCGAGTGCAAAGACTTTATCAAGTAATGCCTACTTTAGGTGATGCAAAACCAGATTGGTGGATTTTACAAGAAGTTGCCAATCGTTTAGGGGCAAATTGGAACTATGCACATCCGAGTGATATTTTCGATGAGATGGCATCACTTTCACCTATTTTCTCCCAAGCAAACTACGAAGTTTTAGAAGGTTGGGGAAGCTTTTTATGGGGAAGCCTTGACGGAAAACACACTCCGTTATTATATAAAGACGGCTTTAATTTTCCAGATAAAAAAGCACGTTTTGCATTATCGGACTGGGTAGAACCACATGATTTTGAAGAAGAATTCGACTTGCATATAAATAATGGCCGGATGTTAGAACATTTTCATGAAGGAAACTTAACGAATAAATCGGATGGAATTCAAGAAAAAGTACCTGAAATTTTTGTGGAAGTGTCGCCACAACTAGCGAAGGAACGAGAATTTTCATCTGGTGCCATCGTCCGTCTTACATCACCATTTGGAACTGTACGATTACCCGCACTCGTAACAGATCGCGTACAAAAGAACGAATTGTTTTTACCGATGAACTCTGTAAGCAAGGAGTCTGCCATTAACTTTTTAACAGGACCAATTTATGATGGCCGAACAAACACACCTGCTTATAAACAAACGAAAGTAAAAATGGAAGTATTGTCGAAAGATGGAGCATCTCCACTTCCTAACACGAATCATCGAAATAAAAAACGGAACCCACAAAATGGGGTTGAAGTAGAACGTAAATGGAATCGTCCGGGTTATGTTCATTTAACGACAAAAAATTAAGGAGGGGATTTTTCCATGGCAGAACCGATTCGCGAAATTCATCGACCTACAATCACGAAAGAACAACAAATCGATGCAAAATTAGACCATTTAAAAGAAAAGTTTGCAAATAATGAAGAAAGTTTAGATCAATTATTAGATATTGTTGGTGAATTAGGAACAATTGGTGCATTAGAAGCTTTAAAAGCAATGCTGTTAGCAAAAGAAGATATCGCTAAAATTGGCCTCGAACAAGTGACAAAAGAACCTGTTACAAACCTTTTAAATACGATTATTGGAGCGACAGGTGCAATGATGGAAGCTGACCCAGATCAAACAAAAAATGTCGTTCATGGGGTTGTTTCCGGACTAAAAGAAGGACACGAATTCGTAGACACCGAACAAAAGATAAAACTGTTTGATTTAATGCGATCCCTAAGTGATCCTGATATTAATCGTGCAGTAGGATTTGGGCTTCATTTTTTAAAAGGAATGGGAAAAGAATTAAAAGAATAATCGTAATTCCTATCATTTCATGGTATAATAATCGAGCGATGAGCTGCTTTGTGTAAGTCGAAGAATGTTTGATATGTGAATGTGAACACATGATTCTTCGCCACAAATGAGAGAAACTCCATAAGATGAGTTTCAAAGATAAACGCCTGTATGGAGTATACAGGCGTTTTTTTACATGTAGTTACAAACGTATCAATGTATTGTTTTGTTCCGTTTTGATATGATGAAGAAAATAAGATGGATAGGAGTATGATATATGTTTGCACAAACTTTATATACAGGCACGCGTGAAGAAAATTATGAAACCGTTATTCAACAATTAGAGGCTCTCATTACAGGAGAACAAGATATGATTGCGAACTTATCGAATGCTTCTGCATTATTAAATCAATTTTTAGATGACATTAATTGGGTTGGGTTTTATTTATGGAAAGAAAATGAATTAGTTTTAGGACCTTTTCAAGGACTACCAGCATGTATCCGTATTCCATCTGGACGCGGTGTTTGTGGTACAGCCGTTGAACAAAAAACGACGATGCTCATTGAAAATGTTCATGAATTCCCTGGTCATATTGCATGTGATCCACAAAGTAAATCAGAAATTGTTATTCCAATGATTAAAAATGAGGAAGTCATTGGGGTGCTTGATATAGACAGCCCAAATTATAATCGATTCGATAAAATCGATGAAACATATTTAGAAAAATTTGTCGGTACATTGATGAAACAAATATAAAATTTTCCACGATAGGAGGAATACGTTCTATCGCGGTTATGATTATTGCGCTCGATCTAATTCTTTTTTGGATCCAATACCGTTAATAAAAAATGACAGAGAAACGAATTATATCGCTTTTCTGTCATTTTTATGCTTTACTTTACTACTGCAAATTCATTTATTGCACCATGACGAACAGGTCCAACATATTCATTCAGTTTCCAACCGTGTTTAATTGCTGCTGTTACGAATTGTTTCGCTTGTTCAACTGATTCTTTCACAGTTTTACCTTTTGCAAGATTTGCTGTAATTGCTGCTGCAAAAGTACAACCAGCTCCGTGATTGAACGTCGTATCAAGTTTGTCTGATGTTAATAATACAAATTCTTTCCCATCATAAAATAGGTCGACTGCCTGTTCATCTTCTACACCAACGCCACCTTTAATAACGACATTTTGTGTACCTAATGCAATAATTTTTTCTGCCGCATTTTTCATTTCATCAATCGTACGAATCGGTCCCGTTTCGGCGAGTTGTCCAGCTTCAAATAAATTAGGTGTAACGATCGTTGCACGTGGTAATAATAATTCACGCATTGCAACTGTATTTTCAGGTTGTAACACTTCGTCTTCCCCTTTACATACCATCACGGGGTCAATGACGACATGACCAATTTCATATTCATCTATTTTCTTTGCGCCTACCTCAATTATTTCTACAGAACCGAGCATACCTGTTTTCATTGCATCGATTCCAACAGATAAAATCGTATGTAATTGTTGCTCCACCACATGTACATCAATTGGTGTGACGCCATGTGCCCAATTATTATTTGGATCCATCGTTACGATAGATGTTAAAGCAGTCATCCCATATACATGATGCTCCTGGAATGTTTTTAGGTCTGCTTGAATTCCTGCCCCACCACTAGAATCTGATCCAGCTAGTGTTAACGTCTTTTGCATTGTCATGATTGTTATTTCCTCCTAAATAGCCAATAAAGTATCGCCTATAAATTGTATATATTTTTATTATAAAGTATATTTCGATATTTACCATAGGATAACTACGATTTATAAAAAATTATCTCAAATTCCATTATACCCCCTTATGTATTTGACAAACCTTTCTCGCTAGGTTATTATACCCCTATAGGTACAAAACGAAAGGGAGAATTCAATGAATAAGACGACAAATGATATGCACATCAATGACATTGACCCGTTGATGGAAAAAAATATCTATCTTTTAGATGTAAGGGAGGATTTCGAATATGAATTAAAACATCTTGCAAACAGTACATTCATTCCGGTCCATGATATTCCTGATAGATTAGAAGATATTCCTAGGAATAGAACGATTTATGTGTATTGCAGAAGTGGGAATCGGAGTAAACAAGCTGCCGATTTTTTAACTAGCTGTGGATATGATGCAATCAATTTAACTGGCGGGATAGAAGCTTATACAGGGAAATACGTACAAAATGAAGTGCCAACACAAATTGATCCAAACCGAATAAAAATTGAAGCAAGTGGCCTACAATGCCCTGGCCCATTATTAAAAGTAAATGAAGTCATGAATACTTTATCTGTAGGCGAACAGATGGAAATAACGGTAACAGATTTTGGATTCTGTGCTGATATTGAAGCTTGGGCTAAGAAAACGGGCCATACCGTGCTAAAAAACGAACAACAAACAGATAAAGTCGTCGTCATTTTGCAAAAAAACCTGCAACAATCAAACTCACAACCACTTGTTGAAACGAAAGACGGTGCCACTATGGTCGTTTTCAGTGGTGATTTAGATAAGGCACTCGCTTCTTTTATTATTGCTACAGGTGCAAAATCGATGGGGAAAGAAGTTACGATGTTCTTTACATTTTGGGGATTAAATATTATTAAAAACCCACATGCACCAAAGATTAAGAAGTCTGGTTTAGATAAAATGTTTAGCAACATGATGCCGAACTCAGCAGAAAAATTGCCGATTTCTAAAATGAATATGTTCGGACTTGGATCAAAAATGATTCAAAAAGTAATGAAAAACAAAAAAGTAGATGCGTTAACAGAAATGATTCATAAAGCAGAAGAGCTTGGTGTCAAAATGGTCGCATGTACGATGAGTATGGACGTAATGGCTATCGATCGACGTGAACTCTTGCCATCTGTAGAAATTGGTGGTGTCGGTTCTTATTTAGGGGATACAGAACATAGTAATTTAAATTTATTTATATAAAAATGAAAGGAGTAGATACAATGTTTTTCCAACAATTTTACGATCAAAAATTAGCACAAACATCTTATATGGTAGGTTGCCAAAAAACAAATGAAGCAATTATTATTGATCCGAAGCGAGTACTAGATGAATATGAAGCAGTAGCAAAGCGGGAAGGTTTTACCATCACACATGCAACAGAAACGCATATTCATGCAGACTTTGCTTCTGGTTTACGCGATGCCGCACGCCGATTTGGGGCAACATTATTCGTCTCAGATGAAGGAGATGAAAACTGGAAATATAAAAATATGCCTTCTGACACAGTATTCTTAAAAGATGGTGACTCCATTCATATTGGGCATGTCGAGCTAAAAGTAATGCATACAGCCGGACATACCCCGGAAAGTATATCCTTTATTCTAACGGATCATGGTGGCGGTAGTTCCGAACCGATGGGGATGTTTACTGGGGATTTTATTTTCGTTGGGGATATTGGCCGACCTGATTTATTAGAGGAAGCAGCGAAAATGGAAGGTACGACAGAAGAAGGTGCAAACGCCATGTTTGAATCCATTCAAAAACTACATGATTTTCCAGACTTTTTACAAATTTGGCCGGGACATGGCGCTGGTAGTGCATGTGGGAAATCGCTCGGTGCTGTGCCATTATCCACATTAGGATATGAACGTCATAATAACTGGGCATTCCAAATAAAAGATCGCAAAGCATTCATAGAAGAATTAACGAGTGACCAACCTGAGCCACCATTATATTTTGCACAAATGAAACAAGTAAATAAAATTGGACTCCCATTATTTGAAGTGAAAGAGCTCGATATCGGTATACCTGAAAAAATTACTGGACAAATTTTAGACTTACGAACGAAAGAAGATTTTGCTAAAGGATTCAAAAACGGGTCGATTAATATTCCGTACAATGATAAATTTGTTCAATATGCTGGTTGGTTCGTTCAATATGATGTACCGATGACTGTCATTGCAGACCCTGCCGATGCAATAGAAATTCAAAAAGATCTAGCATCGATTGGGTTCGATCAGTTAGAACGTATTATTCCGATTGAACAAGCGGATGTAATTTTCGATGATGCATATGAACATATTACACCAGAGCAGTTTAAAGAAATATACAAAGAAATAAATATGCTCGATGTTCGAACAACAGCAGAACATAAAGTAGCCAACGTACAAGAAGCAACCCATATTCATTATGGTCACCTATTAAATAGTACGATTCCATTTGCAAAGGAAACACCACTTTACGTTTACTGTCAATCAGGTATTCGCTCAACCATTGCAATTAGTGCACTAAAAAAGTTAGGTTATAAAACTGTTATCAACGTACTTTCCGGATATAACGGCATTAGTGCAGTCATGAAATAATGACTTTTTCTTTTATCGTCGTTATCTTTCTTATCGGATTCATCGGTTCCTTCATCTCCGGAATGATTGGGATCGGTGGCTCGATTATTAAATATCCGATGTTATTATATATTCCAGCCTATTTGGGGTTTACGACATTTACCGCTCATGAAGTGGCAGGGATAAGCGCAATTCAAGTATTTTTCGCCACGCTTGCAGGTGTGTTCGCATATAAAAATAGTGGCTATTTACACAAAAAACTTATTCTCTATATGGGAAGTGGTATTTTATTAGGTAGTTTACTCGGTGGCTACGGGTCAAAATTTTTAACAGAACTTCAAATAAATATTATTTATGCTATATTAGCAACCGTTGCTGTAGTCATGATGTTTATGCCTAAAAAAGATGTACCTTTTGTACGTGGGAGTACATTAAAATTCAATGGACCCCTAGCCACCCTTTTAGCCTTTATCACTGGTACGGCAGCAGGGATCGTCGGTGCTGCAGGTGCATTTATTCTAGTTCCAATCATGCTCGTCATCTTAAAAATTCCGACACGTGTAACGATTGCAACAAGTTTAGCTATTACCTTTATTTCGTCTATCGGTGCTACATTTGGAAAAATTATTACTGGACAAATTTTATATGGACCAGCTCTCATTATGATTATCGCTAGTCTCCTCGCTGCCCCACTCGGTGCAAAAGTTGGACAAAAGACGAACACAAAAATATTAGAATGGATGCTGGCTATCCTTATCCTAGCAACCGCAACAAAAATCTGGTTAGAAATCTTGTAAAATACATGAAATGAATACAGAAACAATTATATATTTTCCTCCCTTTATTCTCCTTTTACAAACCTTTCAATTGATAATGATTATCAATTATTGTATAGTGAGTAATAGAGAGTTGGATAATTAAAATATTGGAGGAATGTTCCATGCAAATACATTGGACAAAAATTCATAAAATCATTGATGAGACACCTGAAGTTAAAACATTTTATTTACAATTACCAGAAGGATTTACATGGGAAGAAGGTTCCTTTACACATATGGGGTTAAAAGGCTTTAATGAAGGAGATAAACCAAATCGAGGACTTGTGCGACATATGTCGATAAGTACTTTACCTGATGAAAACTCCATCGGCATTACGACACGAATAAAAGAACAATGTTCAGAATATAAAGCATTTTTAAAAGAACATAAAATCGGTGATGAAGTTGCTCTTTTTAAAACTCATTGCAACGTACCATTAAGACGTGAAAATAAAAATATTTATTTCCTTTCATCTGGTGTAGGTCTTGCAACATTTAGACCACTCGTCTTACATTATTTTGACCAACAAGATGGTATTACACATATTCATTCATTGAATATTGATTCAACGAAAGATTATTTATTCCCATCTATATTCAAAACGAATAAGGAAAAAAACTTTACTGCCACTTTCGTTGATAACCGCCCAACATACTATGAAGAAGTGAAACAATTAGCTGAAGATAAAGATGGTATATTTTATGTAGTTGGTAGTGATGAATTTTTAAGACAAAATATAAACGTACTCATGGAACAAGGAATTAAACCAGATCAAATTATGCTCGACAAACGTGAATCAATTCGAGAAGAATTTTTACCTGCAAATAAAACTTTATAAACTATAAAAACCTCCATCCGGGTAAAAGCTGATGTTTACTCGTATGGAGGTTTCTTTTAATTTGGATTTGTTGTAGACGGAAACTCATATGCTTCTGTTTTAAATAATAAACTAACAACAATAAATACGACAAATGATAATGCTACTGGAATCGTTACAGCATGTACACCTAGTAAATCACCATACATACTATTATATTGATAAATCACAATATATGAGATAATCCCAACGAGCATCGAAGCGATTGCGCCATGTTTGTTCGCATATTTCCAATATAGCCCGAATACAATCGGCCAAATAAATGCCGCTTCTAACCCACCAAATGCAAATAAATTTAAAAAGATGAGTAAATCTGGTGGACTAATTGCTAAAATAAAGGCAACTACTCCTATTATTGCTGTCACCGCAACACTCACTCTTTTAATTTCCTTTTCAGATGCTTTCGGTTTGATGTAGTTTAAATATACATCTTTTACGACAGAGGAACTCACTAAAATAAGCAATGAATCTACTGTCGACATAATAGCGGCCATCGGTGCTGCCAATAATACCCCAGCTAACCATGGTGGGAGTACTTCTAATGCAACGAGTGGAATCACTTGGTCTGCTACGTCAATTCCAGGTAATACTGGACGAGCAAATACTCCAATTAAATGCATCCCTAACATAATAATTCCAACAACAATGGTACCGATTAAAATGGCACGGTGCATCGCTTTCGAATCACGATACGCCATCGCACGAACAGCGATTTGTGGTAATCCAATTACCCCCACCCCTACTAAAATCCAATAAGAAGATACATAAGCAGAAGTTAAATTTCCATCTTCTCCAAATGGGGTAATTAAATTTGGATTGATTGCTACTAAATCAGCGAATAAATTCGATAAGCCACCACCAGCAATAATAACCGCTATAAGGAGCATAATAGTTCCACCGACCATGACGATCCCTTGTACTGCATCCGTTATAACGACTGCCCGAAATCCCCCGACAACGACATATACTAATACCGAAACCGTAAAGATAAACAATGCTGAAATGTAGCTTAAATTCGTTAACGACTGAATTAAATAAGCTCCACCGACCCATTGTGCCGCCATTGCTGAGAATAAAAATACGATAATACTAATCGCTGAAATGATTACAATGACAGAACTTTTATATCGTTCTTTTAAAAAATCAATCAATGTGACAGCATGAAATCTTCGGGCAACGATTGCGAATTTTTTCCCTAACACTAAAAGCACAAAATAACCTGTTGCCACTTGTGTCATCGCAAGTAATACCCAACCAAAACCTTTCGTATATGCGGCTCCTGGCCCACCTAAAAAGCTAGACGCACTACCATATGTAGCCACCATCGTCATCGCAAGCATTAAACCTCCGAATTCTCTACTTCCTAAAAAATAATCACTTACAAATGATTCTGCTTTTCCAAGTTTGCGGTTGGACCAAATACCGATTAAAAATATAATGACTAAAAATAAAAACAACGGTGTGATAACGACCCAATTCATTTATGGTCCACCTCATTTTCTGCATCATCTAATGGAATGTCTGTTAATACAAACTTTACGACAATCCATACGAGGACAATCATTAAAAGTGTGCCTAAAATAAGACTGAAAAAAATCCATGCCGGAAACCCTAATATATACGTATATTGTTCAGGTGGTTTTGATCCTAACCCATATGCAAAGCCATACCACCAAGCAAAATTTATAATTGCTAATATGCAACCAATGATTGCCTCCCGATGGGCAATTTTAAAACGTGGGTCTTGTTTTTTGCCTTTTTCCACAAGAGTAACCCCTTTCACTTTTTCAATATCAGTTAACTGAATCATGAATCATTTTTTGGTATATGTGTCATTATACAAAATCTTCACGAAAGAAACTATCATAATTTTACATTTCAACATAAAAACTACCCTTTCTATCATTTTAGAAAGGGTAGTAATAAACTTCCTAATTCTTTAAACTTTCTCTTCACTCGATACTTCCATTTCGGCTACAAATTTATGAAAGTGTCCGGAAATCGTCGTACTAGAAACTCCATACGTTTCCGCTAGCCCTTTTTGTGTGACACGATCATCTTTGGCAAAACCTTGATGCAGTAAATAATCTAATGCGGCTATGTACCCTGCTTCTTTTCGAATAATCGGACGATGTTTGGAGCTATAATAATGCCAGAATGAAACGACCTTTTCAATCATTTCTTTGTCCGTCCCTTTCTCCTCCATATTCGATACGAATTCACTTGCAACCGTTTCGTAAATTGGCTCTTCCCAGACGACCTTTTCTATAGGCGGTTGAATAAACGATGCGATTAAACGAATATAATGCTCGTTCATTTGTGCTACAGTTACGTTTTCATCGTTCTTTTGTTCATCTATCCAATCTTTCATCTCTGCTGGAAGTCCAATAGATGCATATAGAAAATGATCTGCTTCTACAGCTTGAAGCAATGTTCCAACGATAAAGTTTCCGATGTTTTCCTCTGTAATCGCCTTAATTTGAATCGTATGCTTTTTTTCTGTTAAGACGTTTTGAATGCTAATATAATTTTTTTCTTTATTTTCTATACTCACTATTTCATAAAAAGATGAACTAGCATCTTTCCAATTATGCAATGCTTTTTTAATCGTATCATGCTCGATTGTATCCATTTTCTCATGTACAAATTGCTCATAAATTGTTTGACCGTCTATCATTCGTTCATGAATTAAAATCCACGGCAAACTTAAAGCAATAAAATGATCTTTATCTTCTGTTTTTTCACCGATGCCATACATATTTCCATATTTAGTTAATGCTTCATTAATTTTATCTTTATATGACTTTAAACCATACTCGATCATTTCTGTAGATAGATCGATTAGTTGTTCATCTAACTGTTCAGGACTAAATGGAATAACATTCTTCTTCAAACAGCATTTTTTATATTTTAATCCACTTCCACAAGGACATGGCTCATTACGTCCTATCTTTCTCACTACAATCACCTCATACTACTAATATACCCTCGTCTATTATGATAGATTTCTTTTATTATCTCAACATTTGTCTGTAAAATAATCTATAATTATCAATAATACCAGTATTCGTGATGTAGGGACAGTCTCAAGTCTTAAAATACAATATTGCGATTGGGGAAATTTAATTGAAAAGTTGGAGTAAAGCAATCACTACACTACGCATTATTGCTTCACTTAATGCCTATTCCTTATTTGGTTTTGGACCAAATATTTTGCGAACAAATGAAATTTAAATTAGATGAATTAATTGATCCTTCGATTGTTACAACTGTATCTGCTAAGAATCCAAAACGAATAGATTCGATGGAAGTACGTATGCACTGGTATACGAATGAATTTGGCGAACAAGTAAGATACACATTTTCCAATTACATGTTATATATGATACTAACCAATTGAGAAAACATTGGGTTATCTGTAAAAGAAATGTATGAGCAATGGCTCCAAAAAGAGGTTCAAATCATGAACATCGTGAAGCACTTTCATCTATATTACGTATAGAGGATAGCGTTTCCACAAACTGCGCCATAACAATGTTTATGAGCAGATAACTTACGATTGCAAGATAGATCCGTTATACTATATATAGAAAATAAAAAAGAGAGAAGTGTTTATTTATCGTATATCAAGAGAATGTAGTACGTCGGAATGTCACAATAATGTGGTTTGCGAACTTTTTTATTGCGAGTAGTATGACGATGATTCTCCCGTTTATTTCGTTGTATATTGAGTCACTCGGAAATTTTACAGAAAGTTATGTGCAAACATGGTCCGGATTAATCTTTGGGGTAACATTCGTGACTGCATTTATTTTTTCACCTATATGGGGAAAAATTGGGGATAAATATGGTCGTAAAAATATTTTAATTATATCGGCAACTGGTTTAGGTTTATCTGTCTTATTAATGGGTTTTGCAACATCGATTTTTCAATTATTTATGTTACGTTTTTTCATGGGAATATTTACAGGTTTCATCCCAATGTCACAAGCGTTTATTTCGACACAAACACCGAAAAAAACAGCAGGAAAAATTTTAGGTACATTACAAACGGCGAGTGTAACGGGTACGCTAATGGGACCACTATTTGGTGGAGTCATTGCAGATAATATCGGTTACGGAGCAACGTTTCAATTAGTCTCCATATCAATCTTCTTATCTGCCTTTATCGTCAAATTTGGCATAAAGGAATTACAATTGAAAATCTCGGACGTCAAAGATAGACGTTCTTACTCCTCAAAAGAAGTGATACAACATATTATCGGACATCCAGTCTTGTTAATAGTGATGTTAACTTCTACATTAGTGCAAGTTGCACACTTTAGTATTCAACCTATTTTATCATTATATGTGATTGAAATTAACGGTCCAGAAAATATTGCATTTTATTCCGGTTTAACTTTCTCAGTCGCTGGTCTTGGTAGTTTATTTTTAGCGAGATATTGGGGAAAACTTGGGGATAAGTATGGACATACAAAAATATTAATAAGTTTATTATTACTTGCAGGAATCGCGTATTTCCCTGGGGCATTCGTAACAAATATATATCAATTAATTTTCTTACGATTCATTCTTGGGATTGCAATTGGTGGAATTGTTCCGACAAGAATCGCGTATATTCGCTTAGAAGCACCATTATCTATGCAAGGTGAAGTACTTGGATATAATACGAGCTTGCGCTTTTTAGGAAATATGATTGGACCTGCATTAGGTGGGTTACTTGCCGCTTCTTATGGGATGGCATCTATTTTCTTTGTCACAAGTTCTTTACTCATCATGTCAGGTATATTAATGTTGATAACATGGGTAAAACACGAAAGCGAAGATGGTAGTTTCGCATTTTTCAAACATTAAAATAAAAGAACATTTTAGTATAATTTTGTACTAAAATGTTCTTTTTTGTTTCAATTCATCTACATATCTAATTTTAATTGTTGTTTTGTAAATTCCTTATACAATACATGTGATTCCATTAATTCTTCATGTGTTCCAGCCCCAGTAATCACACCTTTATCTAAAAAAATAATATGATGAGCATCCATAATGGTTGATAAACGATGGGCAATAACAAATGTCGTGCGCCCTTTCATTAAATTATCTAACGCCTTTTGAACTTCAATTTCTGACTTAGAATCTAAACTTGATGTCGCCTCATCTAACATAAGTACTTGTGGATCACGTAGCAGTGCCCTAGCTATGCCAATTCGTTGTCTTTGTCCACCAGATAACTTAATACCTCTCTCCCCTACTTCTGTATCGATACCATTTGGTAATTCATTGACAAACTCTTTTGCATACGCCATTTGTAATGCTTCTTCTATTTTTTCTTTAGATGGAATTTCTTCAAGCCCGAAAGTAATATTTTCTAAAATAGTTCCTGCAATAATCGGGTTTTCCTGTGACACATAACCAATTTGCTTCCTCCATGTCGTTAAAGATAATGTACGAAGCGAATCCTCCCCTACATATATATCCCCTTCCGTTGGATCATAGAACCTTTCCAACAGTGAAAATAATGTTGTCTTTCCACTTCCACTCGGTCCCACAATTGCTGTCACTGTGCCAGGATGTGCAGTAAAGGATATATTTTGCAAAATTTCTTCCGTCGTTTCATAAGCAAAAGAAACATTTTTTATTGTAATCGGCTGGTTTATATGAAATTGTTCTTTTCCGTCGGTTAATGATTCAACCGGTTCTTCTAAAATCATCATAATTCGTTCTGTTGCACCTTTTGCTTTTTGTAACTCTGTAAAAAATCTTGAGAATTGTGCTAATGGCAACATAATTTGGAACATGTATAAAATGAATGCAACAAGCCCACCTGGTGTAATATCGCCTGTTGCGACTCGCATTCCTCCATAACCGATAATAACAACGAGTAAGGACATCATAACAAAGGAAACGAGTGGTGCAACTAATGCTTGTACTTTCCCTTCTTTTTTACCGAATTGAAATAAAACATCAATTTCTTTCCTTGCATTTACTCGCTCATTCTTTTCTGCATTGGATACTTTCACTAATCGAATATCCCCTAATATTTGACTAATATAAGCGGTAAATTGTGCTGTATGATGCTGTAATTCTCGAGATATCGTCCGCATTTTTCTGCCTAAAGGAATTAAAATAAAAACCATTAGCGGTACAGCAATAAATAAAACAAGCGTCATTTGCCAATCAATGAATAATAAAATAATGATTGCACCGACCATGGAAATCATCCCAGTGAAAAAACTGATTAAATGATCTGTAATAAGTCCTTTTAAAACAGCCGTATCATTAATCATTCTACTAACCATTTCGTTGGAACGAAATTTGTCATAAAACGCTACAGGAAGCACAATTAGTTTATCCCATAATCGGACCCTTAATTGTGCGACGATATGTTGACCGATGACACTTAATAAATACACGGACACACCACCTGCAACTGCTTGACCGACAAATGCCACAATCAATAGCAAAATTATTCGATAATCAATATTTGTAAACGATAATGTATCTACAAGTGTTTTCGTGACTAAAGGAATGACTAAACCAACTAATGTGTTGATAACACTTAAAAAAACTGCAACCGAAATCATCCAAATAGATGGTTTCGTATCTTTAATCAGTTGTATAAAATTATTCGATTTTTTCGTATCTGTTTTCAATGTATATACTCCATTTCTTTGTATATCGTTCCCACTATTTATTATCAACGAAATAAATTGAATTAGCTAGTTATTGAAACTTCGGGCACATTCTTGCAACTTTGACCCGGATTCTTGCAACTTTGGGGTATATTCTTGCAACTTCTAGGCACATTCTTGCAACCTCGGGCCATATTCTTGCAACTTTGGGGTATATTCTTGCAACTTTGAGTCATATTCTTGCAACTTTAGGGCGCATTCTTGCAAATCAAAGATTTACTTTTAACATGACTCATTATCATTCGATAAGAATAAATAATTATGATTTATTTATTCTTATCGATTGGAATTGACCATATGTGATGGAGCGCCAAATCCATTCTAATGGTCCGAAACGGAAATGTTGCAACCATAGGAAGCTGAAAAGGATTTGAAGTGGGAATACGAGGAAACTAATCACTATTCCTAACCATAAGTGTAATTCTCCAAACAGCCCCAATCCCGTAAAAATGCCGACCCCTATAAAGGTTTGCATTATATAATTTGTTAATGCCATTTTCCCGACATAATGTAATGGATGCAATATTCTTTTCCATTTTTCTTTTTCAAGTAATAAAAGAATTGTTGCTATATAAAAAAATGACAAGCTTAATCCACTAGCAAGTAATAATACTTCTAATATTTGATCGTTTAATACTCCTACATCTATTACATTTAAGTGTAAAATAATAATCCCTACACTTAATGGAATACTTACTAATAAACTAATCAACCATACACGTGTAATAAACTGCTTATGCGTGTGAAAATCAGTCAATATTCCTTTTTTCGCTATATATAAACCAATTAAAAAATAAAACAATGGGGTAATAATAGAAAATGGCATATTGATTAATACAGGAATTACTTCTTCTGTAAAACGATAAGACAACCACTCTGTATAACTGCCATTATTATAAATATCAATTGCTTCTGCTACCTTTGGTGCTCCTTCCATTTGCAAGTTAGTTATTTGTTGTTCCATTTCTTCCGTTGGGGCAAAAAAACTGAATGTAAGTAATCCAAAGAGCAAACATACAAAGGACAAAATCCAAATAAGGATTGTTTTTTCCTTTCTTTTATAAAAGAATATTAAAAAGAAACCTGCTAGTGCATACCGTAACAAGATGTCTCCATACCAGAAAAAGACAAGATGCAAAAAGCCGAATACACCCAACGCAATTAATCTCCGTGAGTATAGTCGATAATAAAATGTGCTTTTTTCTTCCGCTCGTTGCATAAAAATATAAAATCCTATTCCAAACAATATAGAAAAAATCGCAAAAAACTTCGTCTCCACAAACACATCTAACATCATTCTTGCAAATTGATCTATACCGCTTAATTCAGGTGAAATCATATACAACTCTTCCACTAATTTTGGTGTTTGAAATAGCGGCATATTTACTAATAAAATCCCAAACAATGCAAAGCCTCTTATAATATCTAAAGAAACAATTCGTTCATTTGAAGATATAGGAGATGATTCTGACAAATAATTTTTCAACATACTCCTCCCTTTTCACGTAAAATAGTGTGTAAATTTATTTTTATTTAGGTTTATCGAATGTAATACGATTCTGATAAAAGTCGATGTTTTATGAAGACTCAAATTTTCATCTTAATATTTATTTATTGTAACATACAAAGCTCCGATTCCATTTTTAAAATAGGGTGGCAGTAATTTTATTTCGACACAAACATTTCATTTGATTGAACTATCGTGTTGAAAAGTTTGTCATCAATATGATATCCCTCGTTATAAACGATGTGAATACTAGCCATACTATGGATACAAAGAAATTACTAAGTAATCGAAAGGATGATTAAAATGATTCCGACTCAACCAGCAATAAGTATGAAAGGAATTGCAATGTTATTAAGAATCATAGCAGTGGTGTTTTCTAGTGTCGCAGCAATTTTATCAACTGTCCTACCGCTCATATTTCATTATTCTGTATCAAATATGACTATTATAAGTGTTGCATTTATTTTATTAATGGGAACGTTATTAACACATGGGCTGTTGACACATACTTTTAATGATCTGACTGATTATCATTCTGGAACGGACGAGCATAGCCCCGGTGTTCTTTCAGGAGGGAGTCGTGTACTACAGACAAAAACAATGTCTGTACAATCGTTAACCAAATTAGGGATTACTGTTAGTATCTTTTTATTACTTATGACAGGTTTATTCATTTTTCTCGATTATTCTAAGTTTGCCATCCTTACATTAGTTGGAATATGGGGTGCTGTATCTTATTCATTAAAACCATTCCAATTAGCCTATTATCCTTTTATTGGAGAATGGTTTAGTTTATTCCCAACGATGTTATTATTAGGGGTTGCGGCACCTTGGATTTTACTTGACCACATACCACTATGGGCTTGGCAAAATGCTCTAGTCAACGCCATATGGTGTATGGCTTGGGTTATGGTCCATCATATTCCAGATCGTCATGCCGACCGAAAAGCACAACCTGTCAAACGTACATCTGTCGTATGGTCGGAAGATATCTTCGGTAGCCAAGCTGCTAAAGCACCTGCTATTTTATATTTCATGTTCATCGGGATTTTAGCCGTTTGGATAGCATTTACAAGACCGTTAGCTGGAATCGGAGTAGGAATTCTTTTCATTTATAGTGTATATCTGACAATAAAGATGAACATAGATGATGTAGATGACATAACAAAAACCGAAAAGCTATTTCTCTTCTTTGCCTTCATTATTGCTATATGGCTCGGTATTTTTGTTTCATAAAAATTTATAATGCTAAATGGAATATTCCAATATTCTTTCCATTAAGTAGTTTCATCCATGATTATATGTGCTATAATATAATGAATTCATCTTACACATAATTTCATATGTAAAAGTTTTCTAGGGTTCCGCAAATGATTGTTTGGCCTGGACCGAGAGAAAACTCATAGCAATCGCTATGTCACGGAAGGATAAAAGCCTGGGAGATAACTGTTTATTCAGTTACTCCTAGGCTTTTTTTATTTACCAAAAATGATTGAATGGAGGAATGACTGTTGGATACGAATTGGATTAAATTAATAATTGCTGCATTTTTAGAAGTTTTATGGGTCATTGGTTTAGCACATGCTTTTAATGTTTGGACTTGGATTGTGACGATTACTTTAATTATTGTTAGCAATTATTTGATGATTCAGGTAGCACAAGTACTTCCGGCAGGAACAGTATACACTGTTTTCGTAGGATTAGGTGCTAGTGGAACTGTCATCGCAGAAATTATATTTTTTGGGGAAGCTTTCAAATGGATGAAGATCTTCCTCATTTTCACATTGTTAGTAGGCGTTATCGGCATAAAACTAATTACAGATAATGAAACATCAACTGGAGGTGATCATTAATGGCTTGGTTCACTTTATTGATAGCTGGGCTTTTAGAAACTTTTGCCGTCACAATGATTAATCAATACTCTATGAGGCGAAATTGGCGAACACTTTTTTTCATCATTTTTGGATTAGGTTTCGCTCTCGGTCTTCTTAGTTATTCACTGCAAACAATCCCAATGGGAACTGGTTATGCCATTTGGACAGGTATTAGTGTTATTGGTAGTTCTTTCATTGGCATGTTCTTTTACGGCGAGTCAAAAAATTGGAAAAGATTATTATGTATCACGCTTATACTCGGCTCTGCGATTGGTTTAAAATTAATTGCATAAAAAATAGGACGATCATATACAAACGTCAATATGGTAATTCCTTCCGCTCGTTTCTAAGTTTCATGGGCATATTATCCCCTTATAAACATGTGTCCATGAAACAAAACAAATCTACTTACTCATGATAGATATATGTATGTATGTTTGCTTTGCTATAATATAGCAATAGATACGCTTCTGTCGTAAATTTATTTCGAAAAAGTGGAAATTTATTTTTACATAATAAGTTATATCCCTTGAAAGTTATTATGACCATCTAATATGGAAATTCTATGTTCGATAAAGAATTCGACTTCATACTTTATGTTACTATTATAATAGATACAGACAAAAAGGTGGGAATGAGTAGTGCGTTTACCTGGACATCGCATCGTAAAAACCGCTGTCGCAGTATGTGTGACTGCATTTATATGTATTTGGCTTCATTGGCCACCCGTGTTTGCCGTTATAACAGCAATCGTTACGTTAGAGCCAACCGTTAAAGATTCCATTCAAAAAGGTATCATCCGTTTCCCCGCTTCTGCGATAGGGTCTTTTTATGCCGTACTTTTTATATCGTTTTTTGGAAACACGGCGATTACGTACACACTAGCAGCAACTTTAACTATAATTACTTGTTATCGTTTAAATTTGCATGCTGGATTACTCGTTGCAACCATAACTTCTGTTGCAATGATTGAAGTAATTCACGACAATTATATGATGGCATTTTTCATTCGATTAGGCACAACCTCTATTGGTCTAATTGTCTCAACTCTTGTAAATATGTTCATTTTTCCACCAAACTATCAAAAAATTATTGAACAAAATTTACAACAAATATACAAATCGATTGGACATGCATTACAAGCATATGAACATAAAACAATGATGAACGAAAAAATCTCTTCGATTAAAAACTTAATAGATAAAACGAAACAATTTATTTTATATGAAGTAAATGAAGCAAATTATCGACCTTTTATAGAAAAAAGTGATGTGGAACAAAAACACTTCTTAGAAACATTGGTACATATCGAATTAATTCACTATCATTTACACAATATCGCCGGAATCTCGCTGGAACATACCGCTTTTTCATCTGAACAAAAAAGACTCGTACAAACCGATATGAATGAATTAGCAATTTACTTTTTAGAAGAAACATCTATAGACAAAATTACACAAATGGAAGAACTACATCAATTAATGAATAGTTTTTGGCGAAGTGACCATGAACAAGAAACATTTAGTTCATCTTTATTACCAAATGAATTAATTATTTTATATGAAACTATTTCCATTTATACTTTATTAAAGGAAAATGCGTAAGTAGAGACGTTTATATAAGCAACTGGAGGAAAGAAGTCACGATGAGTCGTATGTACGCATTTATAAGTCTTTGCTTTTTATTTTGTTTACACAGTCATAAGAAGAAACATTAGAATATACGGTCGTCCATTATAATATTCTTGGTGATGCTGGGCAACCTATTCATCAGAACAAGTAATACCTGCTTTATTGCAAGCAGAACTAGACTCTATTGCCTTATTAAATATAAATCAACCAACAGATGAAACAGCTGAAGGCGTAAATGAAGCGATACTTATTTTACGTGAACAAAGATTTGAATTTTTCTTATTTGAAAATAAACAAGTACAATAAAAAAACATCTCCCATTATATAGAGATGTTTTTTCATCTATACGTCTAGATAAAACGTATAATATTGTCTATTCTTCTAATGCTTCAACAAGCAAGGATAGTTCTTCCCAACGTTCCATTTTTTCTTCCACTTCTCGCTCTTTTGCTTGTTGGGCTTCATATAGTTGTTGCACTTTTTCAATGTCATTCCCAGCTTCATTAATCGCCGTTTCAATAGCTTCGGCTTCGGCTTCAAGTGCCGCAATTTCATCTTCAATACTTTCCCATTCTTTTTGTTCCAGATAGGATAGTTTTTTCTTTTTTGGGGTTGGAGCTTTCTCTTTCTGTTCCTTCTGTTGCTGTTTCATTTCGCGTGTTTCTTCGATCGTTTTCTCCATATAATCTGTGTAATTTCCATACACAATATCGATTGCGCCTTTTCCATCTACAACCAATAGCATATCAGCAATTCTATCTAGAAAATAACGGTCATGGGATACCGTCATCACGACACCTGGGAACTGTTCGATATATTCTTCTAAAATGGTTAATGTTTGAATATCTAAATCATTTGTTGGCTCATCGAGAAGTAACACATTCGGTTCAGCCATTAAAATCTTTAATAAATAGAGTCTTCTTCGCTCTCCACCGGATAAGCTTTTTATATAGCCCCATTGTTGGTAACGAGAAAAAAGAAATCGTTCTAACATTTGCTCAGCCGTAATTTGAATCCCATCAACGGTCGTAATGACCTCTGCTACTTCTTTTATATATTCAATAATTCGCATATTAGGGTCAAGCTCTTCTTCTCCTTGTTTGTAATAACCGATTTTAACTGTTTCACCGATTGTTACCGTACCACTATCAACCTTTAATCGTCCGGCAATCACATCTAATAACGTAGATTTCCCAGCACCATTCGGACCAATAATACCGATTCTACTATCCGGTGTAACGATAAAAGAAAAGCTTTCCCATAAGGTTCTTTCATTTATTTTTTTCGAAGCATTTTCCAGTTCGATTACTTTTGATCCTAATTTAGATGCACCAACTTGGATTTCAATCTGTTCGTCACTCTTATGAAATGTACGCTCTTGCATTTGTTGAATTCGTTCAATACGTGCACGTTGTTTCGTCGAACGAGCACGGGCACCGCGTTTTAACCATTCCATTTCATTTCTCAGACGATTTTTATGTTTTTGCTCTGCAATCCGTTCTTCTTCTTGTCGAATCATTTTCTTTTCAACGAAGGTCTCATAATTCCCTTCATACGTGTACAATTGACCATGATCTAATTCATAAATATAATTCGTCACACGATTTAAAAAATAACGATCATGTGTCACAATTAGTAATGCTCCTCGATAATTCGCTAAAAATTGCTCTAACCATTGGATTGTTACATTATCTAAATGGTTTGTTGGTTCATCTAATATAAGCAAATCTGCCGGCTCAATTAAAGCTTTTGCTAGTGCGACTCGCTTTTTCTGTCCTCCTGATAAATGTTGCACATTTTTATTATAAAAAGTAATTCCTAACTTTGATAAAACTGTTTGAACGACTGTTTGCGCATCCCAAGCATTTTCTGCATCCATTTTTTCTTGTAAACGTAACAGCTGTTGTTGGATATTTTCATCTTGAGGATTCTGTTCTAAGGAGAGACTAATTTGTTCATATGATCGAATTAGTCGCATCATCGGAACATCACTTTGAAAAATATAATCGATTACTGTCTTCTCCTCTTCCATTCGTTCTTCTTGTGGTAAATAAGCGACAGTAAAATCTTTTGCATGAATAAGTTCTCCATTATCCGCTGTTTCTTGACCAGCAATTATTTTTAATAAAGTCGATTTTCCCGTTCCATTTGGTCCAATTAAACCGATACGGTCATTTTCACGAATGATTGTATGTAGATTGGAAAAAAGTAATTTTTCTCCATGTGATTTACTAATGTTTTCTAATCTTAACATTCGGATCCATCCTTTTAGTTATATACTTCCATTATACGGGAGTCCTGTAAATTTCGGAAACATATACTGTTAAGATTATTTTTACTCATTCAAATACCCTTTTTGCGTACTTTATCGGTTGTCTTTTCACCAAATATAGATTATATCAGTTGTGAGGAGTTACGCTTATTCTGCTAGTTTGTGTAAATGCTTGATTATTTCACGATTTTTTTCTTTAAATCGCTCATTATGTGAAGAAACCATCGCTTGTTCGTTTGCATGTGGCGTTATATATTGTTTTGCTTTATTAATTGCATTTGCTGCATCTTGAAATGCCCCAGCAATAAGATGTAACTTCCCACTATGATGTAATATATCACCAACAGCATATAATCCTTCAATAGATGTTTCACTCATCGATGACCCTTCAACCCCATATTCATTTGCCATGTCGATTTGTAATGGACTATTTTGAATAAGATGATGATCCATTTTAAAACCATGGTTGATGACGACCTCATCAACTGAAAGAAGCGTTGTTTGACCATTTTCATTATTTATTAATTCTACTTTTTCAATTGTTTCCTTATCTTTTGCTGCAATTAACTGTTGAATAGATGTATTTAATAGACATTCAACATTACTATCGGATAATTTTGACACTTCCGCTTCATGTCCTTTTAATAAGTCTTTACGATAAATTAAATAAACTTTTTTCGCTATCGGTTCTAATTCATTGGCCCAATCGACAGCAGAATTTCCACCGCCTGAAATAAGCACCACCTTATCTTTAAAACGAGCTAATGATGGTACGGTATATTGTAAATTTGATACCTCAAAACGTTCTGCGCCTACAATATCTAATTTTGTCGGGGTTAAAATGCCACTACCAATTGCTAACACAACTGTTTTTGAATAATGTGTATGACCAGATACCGTATTAATCACAAAATGATTTGCCTCATTTTTATCTAATGACGTCACTTTTTCACCTAATAACACTGTTGGATCAAATGTTAATCCTTGTTGGACAACATGATCAATAAATTCATTCCCAGTTATTGGTGGTATGCCGCCTATATCCCATATCAACTTCTCTGGATATACATGTACCTTCCCACCCAAGTTCGGTTGATACTCAATTATCTTTGTTTTCATTTCCCTTAAACCACTATAAAAAGCAGCAAAAAGTCCTGCTGGTCCACCACCAATAATCGTCACATCATATAATTGTTCCGCATCCATTTTCTTTGCCCCTTTATCCATCCACATTTTTAATCCATTTCAATAAATCACGAACATGTACGACATTTATTCTATAGCTTGATTACTTTCAAGTATCATCTCTACAAACAAATCGATTTGTTCATACACTGCAATTGGGTCGTATCTATAAAACGTATCAAAATCGTTGTAAAAAATCCGTTCGTTTTTCGTAGCATCCAACCCTTGCCAAATGGATGAAGCTTTTAATTCTTCTAATGCTTCTCCTTTATTTTCAGGGTCATAAGTTGTTAAAAACATATAATCAGCCGCATATTCCGGCAATACTTCCATAGATAACTGAAGGGTTTGGTCGTTGTTCTCATTTTTATGGGGCATTTCCAGTTGTAATGCATTGTATAATGCTTGTCCTCCTCGTCCAGCATTATCTCCAAAAATCCATATATCCCCTTTATCTGTTAATTCGTAAATTCCAAATGTATCATTTTCATTGATGACATCTTTTAATTTTTCCCGTCCTTCTTCTGCCTTAGCCGCAAATTTACTTAAAAACGCCTTCCCTTCCTCTTCGTTTCCAGTTAAATCGGCAAATAATTGTACCGTTTCTTCTATATTCGTTGTTGTACCATATGGAATATAAACGGTTGGAGCAATTTCTGATAGTTGCTCGTAATGATCATCATACATCACAACAATTAAATCTGGTTGAAGCGATAATACTTTTTCAATATTAATCGGTTCCCCGATATCCTCCGTTTCTTCTAATTTATCCTGAATAAAAGGATGATCAAAAGCAGTCGGTTCGACCCCTACCACATTTGCTCCGACAGTAAGCAACTCTCCACCATAAAAATCTGTCACTATCCGCTTCGGTTTATTTGGTATCTCAATTTCTCCATTTACCGTCTCAAACATTCTCGTTTCTTCTGTTGTATTATCTAGTTTATCTGTATCCTCCATCGTTGAACTACATGCAGAAAGTATGATAAACATCGCAAATATAATAAATGTATGTTTTTTCAAGTCGTCACATCTCCTTATTTAATCAGTGATGTCATTACATCATCAATGATTTGTGTATTAGCAATTGGGCCTGAATAAAGCCAAGCAGAATCTGCTTCGTATTCGTAAATTTGGCCCTTTTTTACAGCGGGTATATCTTTCCATATAGGGTCTTCTAACATTTTTGCCCCATTTCCTTTATCACTATTAACTAAGAATAGATGATCTGCATCTAACTCCGCTAATTTCTCTAAGGATATTTCTGACCAATTATCTGTTGCAGTAGTAGAGATTTCTTCCACTACATTCGGTTTTTCCAGTCCTAAATCATCGTATAATACTACACCACTAGATACTTTATCACTGACAATAAAGAAAGTATTATTCACTAACCAAATAGCAGCTACTGACTGATTCCCCATAGAATCTTTCAATAGTTGTTTGGATTCTTTTGCTTTTTCATCATAAGTAACTAATACTTTTTCCGCTTCATCCTGTTTGTCGAAAACCTCTCCAATTTTTAATAACTTTTCACGCCAATCACTATTGTTTTCTAAATCTAACACATATGTCGGTGCAATTTTTGAGTATTGTTCATATTTTTCTCCTTCTACCATATCTGCACTACTCATAATTAATAAATCAGGTGAAAAGCTTGTAACAACTTCAAAAGGTAAGTCATAAGGGATAGTCGGTACATCTTTTAAATCTTCCTGTAAATAATCTTGAATAGATGCACCATCATGAATTGCCCACTGTGCTACAGGAGTTATTCCAAGTGCAAGCAAATAATCTTCTAAATAAGAGGCGATAACACGATCAGGATTTGCAGGAATTGTCACTTCATTTCCCATTGCATCTGTTAGGACATGCTCATCCACTGTATGATCATTTGTTTCTTTTACATCATCTTCCGACACATTGTCCTGACAGCCAACTAATATAAATAAGAATGAAAAAAAGCTCACGAGTACTTTTCTTAAAATTAGCATTGTTTTTCTCTCCAATTTTTATATTTTAATCTTCTAAACGAGTTAATAAATAAAGAAAATATGGTGCACCAATTATCGCAACTATAATCCCCGCTGGAATTTCAGAAGGTTGTAAAATCCATCGTCCAATTGTATCTGCAACTAACACTAATAAACCACCGACGAGAGCAGATGTTGGAATCAAGATTTGATGCCTTGCTCCAACTAATTGTCTCGCTAAATGAGGTCCAATTAATCCAACAAAACCGATACCACCACTAACAGATACACTTGCTCCTGCTAAACCAACGGCAGCTAGTAATAATAACCGACGCTCTTTTTCTATAGAAGCTCCTAACCCTACAGCTGTTACATCACCTAAATTCAATATATTTAACACATTTGCTTTTACATAGGCAAATATGATTAAAATAATGATCCAAGGTAGTAGTGCTAAGACAAATTTCCAATTTGAGCCCCAAATACTACCAGCTAACCACGTTGCCACAAATTGATAACTTTCTGGACTAAGGCGCAAAGTTAAAATAATCATGGCCGAACTAATACCTGCTGCAATTGCGACTCCTGTTAATAATAAACGTACAGGGGAAATACCTTCATCTCTTTTATAAGACAATATATAAATACATGATGCTGCAGCAGTCGCACCAATAAAAGCTAAAACTGGCAAAATAAATATAGGTGTATTTGTCGTCGACGGGAAATAGGAAATATATAACATTACCATTAACCCTGCACCAGCATTTATTCCTAAAATTCCAGGATCTGCTAATGCATTTCTCGTAACCCCTTGAAGTATTGCTCCAGACACTGCCAGTCCCATCCCAACAAGAATGGATAATACAATTCTCGGTAAACGAAATTCAAATAAAATTAATGCTTGCTCACTCGTCCCAAAACCGAATAGGGTATAAAAAAGTTCTAACGGGGATAATTTAATAAATCCAGTATTCATGCTAATAACAACTACTAAAATAATAAATAAAAAAAGACTTATCATGACAGTCCAATTTCTTAACTGTGTCTTCCTCTGCGTACTTGTCATGTATCGTTTCATATTTCTTTTCCTCCTTTTCTGGCAAGATAAAGGAAGAAAGGAACACCAATAACAGCAATAAGTGCACCGATTGGAGTTTCATAAGGTGGATGAATCATTCTTGCAGCTAAATCAGCGAGAACGACTAGTAATCCTCCATAAATAATGGAACATGGAATAATCCACCGATAATCATGACCTACTAAAAAACGTGCAACATGTGGAACAATTAATCCAACAAATCCGACCGCTCCAACAACTGAAACTGCTGCACCTGCTAAAATAAGCACGAGTAACATGCCAATAACTTTAATCGTTTTCGTTCGCTGCCCTAATCCAATAGATACTTCCTCTCCGAGACTGAGCAATGTAATCGAGCGGGATAAAAACATCGCCCCTACCATTGCCGCAAGCAACCATGGTGCCATCACTTTCAGATGCATCCATGTCGTTCCTGAAACACCACCTGCATACCAAAAGGCTAAATCTTGACCAATTTGGAAATATAAAGCAATTCCTTCACTTAATGCACCAAGCAAAGCACTTACAGCTGCACCAGCAAGGACGAGCCGCATTGGTGTTAAACCACTTCTCGACATAGAACCAATACCATATACAATACATGCACCCACACCAGCACCTAAAAATGCATACAAAATCAAATACATATAAGGTAAATTTGGCCAAAAAGCAAAACAAATCGCAAGCATACATGCCGCACCAGCATTGATACCTAACAAACCAGAGTCTGCTAATGGGTTTCGGGTCATGCCTTGCATTAATGCACCAGCTACTGCAAAACAAGCCCCTACCATTGCCGCACCTAATACACGTGGCAAACGAATTTCCCAAATAATTTGATGTGTCGTTAACATTGGATCATGATGGAATACCGCTGTCCAAACGGTAGTTAACTGTATATTTGCCGCTCCCAATGAAATCGATAAGCCAATAGCAAAAATTAATCCGACAATACCTATTATTAAAACGATCATCGCTCTTATAGGACGATGATGTTTAGAGCCTGACAAATGTGATGACGCAATCATTCCCTTCCTCCTTTAAAGCAAATAAGTTAATTATTACTATGTTGAACTACACATGCATCCATCACACACAACAACTTATTGCATAACATTGGATTCCTTACATAATTGATAAGATAAGCAAATCGGATTTGCACTAAATGGACAAGTAGCTAAACTTGCCTCTATATGAAATATTTTTTGTAAGTAATGACATGTCATCACTTCTTCTGGCGCTCCTTCCGTAATTAAAGTACCATCGCGCATCGCGATTAAATAGTGAGAAAAGCGTGATGCATGATTTAAATCATGCAGTACCATAACAATCGTTCTTCCTTCCTCACGATTCAGTTTTTGTAAGAGTAATAAAATATCAAGCTGATGTGCCATGTCTAAATACGTTGTTGGTTCATCCAAAATTAAAATTTCCGTATCTTGCGCAAGAGCCATAGCAATCCAAACTCGTTGTCTTTGACCACCTGATAACGCATCTATTGGTCGATCCTTCAATTCATTTAATCCTGTCACATCAATTGCCCAATTGATATATTCATAATCCTCCCGTTTAAGCGATACAAAACCTTTCTGGTGTGGAAAGCGACCATATGAAACAAGTTCATACACCGTTAAGCCACCAGGCGCTTCTGCCGTTTGTGGCAAAATTGCTAGTTTTTTTGCCACTTCCTTTGTTCCTAATTGATGAATATCTTTTCCGTCTAAAAGAACTGAACCATTTTTCGTTTTAAGAATTCTCGAAATAGCCTTTAATAACGTAGATTTCCCACAACCATTCGGTCCAATAATCGTCGTAATCTTCCCCTTTGGTATCGACACACTTAATTCATCTATAATTAACATATTCGAATAGCCTACTGCCACCTGCTCCACCTTAAAAGCTCCCATATGAACACTCCTTTAATTTTTAAAAAAACGTGGAAATTCGAAAATTTTTTGCATGAACAAACTATCATTTGTATCATGTAATGGTGTAGAACAATAAGAATAAAACTATCTCCTTAATATATCTTGTATAGGAGAAAATTTAGGTAGTAATGATAATCATTCTCAATAAATTCAATCATAAAATCATCTTGTTCATTTGTCAATAAAGAACTAAATTTCAATTATGCTTTGAAATGTAGGTATGCTTTTTGGAGTTGTTCCATATATACATAAGCACATATACATATCTAATATAACTTTTGTCAGTTGACATGCCTCCCCTTCTACATATATGATTTGAAGAAACAAATTGTTTCTTCATGTATGTAGAATTTATCATGATATTTTCATTTGAGGAGTACAATTTTATAACAATTGAATCATTTTGATGCATACTTGGAGGGAAAATGATGAAAAGAAACATCATATCAATCATTCTCATGGTTATGATATTATTCGCAGCCTTTCTAGGGTGGTTTGCGCAAGATATTGCTTACTATTTTGCTGATCATTTATTTTATCAAGATCCATTTAAAACACTCATCGTCGTAACGATCATAAGCATCAGCTTGTTTATTATTTCATTTGTAATGAATACTATTCTATTAGCCAAACAAAAAGTAAACCCAAAAATATATACCACTTTATTACTTGCCAATGTTTTTATCGGCTTTTTCGTTTCATTTTGGTCTTTATTTGTACTAGCAATGTGGTGGGGATAGTATTATTCTATATATAATAGAAGGTTCAAACTTCTTTGTTTTCTATGACATTTTCATCTGCATATTGGAAAAGTGAGGAGTGTTACATATGTGGTTCATTTTCGGGTTCATTGCTATAATAGCAACTTTTATTAATCTCTTTATGTATGGCACGGGAAAAAATTACCAGGTGGCAATGGCTACAGCTTTATCCTTTACTACTTTAACAGTTATCGCACAGTATAAAATAGTGTCTGATTGGGTAAAGACAGAAGATTGGTCTGCATTAGAAGATGTCGTACCAACAATGGAAATAACATTATTGATATTCACTATCCTATCAATCATTCTTAATATAAGTCCTTTACTACTTGGATGGAAAAACAAAAAGTAGATAATCGAAAACCCAACTGTACAATGGCCAGTTGGGTATCAAACATATTTCATTCACTTCCTAAAATGATTTACATAAATTCTAAATAAAGCCGCTGAAACGTTTTATATAAACCAAACTCATGATACTTACTAATTGGCCCCTTACTAATAACTTCACCATTTCGAAGAAAAATAACTTTATCAGCAATTTTTTCTGCAACATGTAAGTCGTGCGTAGAGAATATAATAGTTTGTCCTTCCTTTTTTGCACGTACCATTAGGTCACTAAACTGATTTATCCAATACGGGTCTAATCCATTTGTTGGCTCATCCAAAATAAGAAGATTCGGTTTAGTTAAGAGTGCTTGTGCTAACAAAAGCCGTTGGTTCATCCCTTTTGAAAACGTCCCAACCTTTACATGTAATTTATCAAGTAAACCAACCTCACTTAATACTTCCTCATACCTTTGTTTATCTATTTGTTTTATATGTGCATAAAAACGAATCGTTTCTTTCGTTGTCATGGAATGTTGAAAATGAAAGTGATCAGGCATATAGCCAAATTGTTCTACGTAACGATTTTTATCTGTATGCCTCTCTAATTGATTTATTTTCACATGCCCTGTCGTAGGTTTTAATATCCCTGTAAGTAAACGAATTAGCGTACTTTTTCCTGCTCCATTCCCTCCACATAAAGCAAGAATTTCTCCTTTTGGAAGTTGGTAATCAAGTGAAGTCAATAATGTTTGTCTCTGAACAGATTTTGATAAGTTCTGAATATGAACCAATATGTCATCTTGCTCCATTAACTTCACCTCTTTCCCAAATAAACCCGCTTACATACACTAATATAACAATCCAACTAGCACATACGAGTATAAAGATCATTGGTCCATAACTACTCGTTACCCATGTCACCCATTCATAATAATCGGCTCCAAAAGCTGAACCTGCACCCATTCTCATGATAGTAAAAATCCGAATGAATTCAGCAGGATTTAAAAAGGTGAACAGTTGCAAGGTCGGTTGAATGAATTTATAAGAAGGGAAATGACTTAACACGCTAATCATTAGTAACGGCCATATAACAATCATCAGAAACCAAATGGCAATCCCAGTAACAAGTGCTTGCCAACGGTTTTTCACGATAGAACCTATCAATAAAGCAATGCTTACATATACGAATGCCAACAACAGAGCAAAAACTAAGTAGAAAGCGAACGAATAAAAACTTACTTTTTGGCCAAATAAAACCATAAGCAATCCTGCAAAACCGAAACTAAATAAAATAATCGTGAACAAAATGACACATAATCCAATCCATTTTCCCCATATAAAAACATAACCTGACATTGGATACGTCGACAGTAAATCCCACTCACCATCTTCTTTTTCTGCGGTTGCTGAAAATCCACCTAATAAAAGTGTCGTTAATGGCAATAAATATAAAGTCATATTTAATATCGTACCAGTCATATCAGTATACCCTTCACTACTTGATACACCAGATTGTAATAGTAATATAGCAGTAATAAATATAGTGAAAAGGATCAAAAAGGAATAGGTCCAGGAGTTTCTCCAACCTAATTTTATTTCCCTTTTCGCTATCGCTAAAATATTCAACGTTCCATCAATCCTCCACACTTATTTCTACTTCTAAGTGTTCGTGTAATTCCTCTCCATCTTTAACATGGACTTGTATGTGATAAGTACCAGCTTCATTAAATGTATAATCAGCTACATAATTCCCTGCTGAAGTTTCTTTGGCATCTACCCAGTCTGTCCCATCTTTATCATTTTCTAACCAAATTTCATAACGGACATCTGCACCTTCTAATGCAGATTCATCTAATGTAATGGCTACTTCTAATGCTTTTTCTTCCTCTACTTTTACATCATCAAGTTCTGTCACTTGCATGTCAAAACCTTCCTTATGAAACCCATGTTCATGATCGTTTTCATTATCGTCACCATGGTCATGGTGGTCATGATCATGGTCCATCATTTCCCATTTATGATCTGCTAACGCTTCCGAAGTGAGCAATTCTCCAAAATCCTTTTCCTCCATGTATTCCGTTGCATCTGACTTATCTTTAAATGAAATAATACCATAAGACATTGGCGTTTCAATTTGTTCATCAAAAACGTATGTCGCATCTTCTAACAAAATCCATTCTTCCGTATGATAATCTCGTACATATTTTGCACCGATATCTTCTTCCCCATTTTCTTCTATCCAACCATATAAACAACCTAAATCATCAAACTTTAAAGTACGATCATTTTTTAACATAATTTGTGTTGCATGACGGTCATCTGCTACTGCCATCGCACAAACTTCACAAACATCTGTTTCTGGATCAATATCTTCTGGTTCATATTCTAATGCAACTACTTCATTCGATTTTCCACTATTCACATTTTCATTTTCTTTATCATTACTAGAACAAGCAACTAATAAAAATACAAAACATACCGAAACGATTAAAAACAAACTAAACTTCTTCATGAACTTTTACCCCCATATAAATAATGATGACACTGAATATAAAAATTACTAAACTAAATAAAAATAATAGCCATTGATTTTCATGCATATTTCCAGTAGTTGGAAGTGGATTTTCCATTAAAGGGGATGAATCGATAATATGCTCGTCATCCGGCGTATGAATGAGCTGTTCTAAAAAAAACATCCCTGGTGATTGAAATAATAATTGAAAAGGTGGGTACTCGTTTGTTATATGTAAAAAGAACGGATCCACTTCATACGATAGGTCACTCTTATTATTGCCTGTAATGTCTAATCCAAAATGGTCTCCCCAGTAATTATCATTGATTTGATTCGTACTATCCTTCGCCTGTGCCTGAACGACATTTGCAACAAAGGCATTATCCTTTATTACATTATGATTAGCCTCTTTAAATTGCATTCCAACATAATTTCTTCGGACATTATTTTTTGTTATGTCACTATTCTTTGCATTTTCCATAAAGATCCCTATACGGTTATCCATGATCGTATTGCCGATAATAGATGCGTTGTCTGTATCGAATAATAATAACCCAAGTGATTGTGGATTTTCTTGATTATTTTTTAATGTATTATCTTTTGCAACGGTTCCCTCTGTCCCCATAATCATCATGCCACTAATATTTTCATGAGCGATATTTTGTTCAAGCACGGTATTTTTCGTAAACATTAAATGATACCCATACCTAGAGTGAGAAACCGTATTATTCGATAATGTCGTTTCCTCGCTCTTTTCGACATAAATACCATCTTGTACGTCCTTCATAATAGAATGACGAATTTCATTCTGATGCGATTTCCATAAATCTATGCCATGTTGTCGTTCTTTTATCGATGTTTGTTTATCTCCTGTAATATGTAATGATGATAATAGATTATGATTCGCTTCGTTCAACTGAACGCCATAATGATTTGTTGCAATGTGCACCTTTCGTAAAACGTTATGATGACCCGTAACTAATACTGCTGGTGATGTAGCACGATTGTCTTGGTGTTTAATATGTATGTCTTCCATTACTACATTATCCGATGCAATCGTTATTACTGGACCAGTATCTTGTCCGGTAATAACAACATTTTTAGACCCAGAAAGATGAATAGGTTTATCAATGACAATACTTTCTTCGTATTCTCCTTCCTTTATCATAATGAAATCCCCACTTTTTGCTTTGTCAATCTGATCTTGAATGGTCTTTTCCTTAGCACTGATATCTTCAGGAATTACATAAAGGAAGATGAAACTAAATGCCACGATCGTAAAAAGCCTCTTCATATGTTTCACTTCCTTTACGTGTTACTGTCCTATAAATCATTTTCGTTTCTATTAAGGTACATATGTCTCTCGAATAAAATGAAACAACATTTCTAAAGATATACCTTTTTTACTACTCCAAAGAATATTACATGATAAATGTGAAGTTATTGTGAGAGAATTATGCCTTTGTTGTTACAATATGACGGAATAGTACATATTATAAAGATAGTTTTGTACGCTAGAGCCATTTTGTTTATAATAAGAATAAGAAAATCATTATCATACATACTATTTCACAAAAACTTCACAACCTTTATACATAATTTAATGGAGGGCTTAATAGTAGCTCCGTAGATAAATGGAGGAAATTATATGAAGGAATCTATTATTATGGTTATAGATGATGAAGCACAAATGAGAAAAATGATTTGAACCTTTTTAGAAAAGGACGGATATAAAGTCGTAGAGGCAACAGATGGAACAGATGCTCTTTCACTATTACCTAAAGTGAAACCACATCTATTAATTTTAGATGTCATGATGCCTTTTATGGATGGTTTTACCTTTGCTAAAGAAATAAAAGCAAAGTCTTCCATTCCTCTTATCTTTTTATCTGCCAAAGGAGAAGAATGGGATAAAGTTCATGGCCTTAAACTAGGTGGCGACGATTATATTGTCAAACCTTTCATGCCTGAAGAATTACTCGCCAGAATAGAATCCGTGCTTAGAAGAAGTTACGGTCAGAATATAGAATCACATATTTTTACTTGTGGTCCAATTGAAATTAATGAGGCATCTTACCAAGTCAATCTTAATAATGTTCCATTAACGTTAACTCGAAAAGAATTCGGTCTGTTACATACACTTGTGAAAAATTGTGGCCGTGTGTACTCGAGGGAAGAATTATTATTTCTCGTTTGGAAAGACTATCATTATAGTAGTGAGAGAACAGTAGATACCCATATTAAAACATTGCGATTAAAAATTGGAAACTTCGGGCATTTAATTGAAACAGTTTGGGGAGTTGGGTATAAATTCGAGGTGTCCGATGAAAAATCTCTCATTAAGTAAAAAAATATCCATCGTACTTATTTCAAGTATCATTTTTTCCATTGTTTTTGCTTTTTTCTTTATCCATTACTTGTACTCTGAATTATATTTATCAAGCATCGAAGAATCGATCATTTACCAAGGTAAACGGACCGCCTCCCATTATCATTATGGAGAATTAAGTGACGAAATAATTGATAAAATTCATTGGTATAATGTCGTTTCTGAATATGAAATTATCGTTGTGGATGATTTAGAAGAACTTCATTCATATTTTCCTTATAAAATAAACTATGAAACCTTTATAAATCCAAAAGATCGAGCAGAATTAGAACAAGGAAAATATATTATGAAGGAAGGATTTGTAGAAGAATTTAATCGAGAAATAATTGGAGCTATTTTTCCAATTAAAGGAGAAGATGGACTCATCGGATTTATTTATATTTATGTACCACTTGCAGCAATCCAAGACGTTTTTAAAGGTAGTATACCGATTTTATTAACTGTTGGAACAGTATTTTTCTTAATTTTATTTTTAGTCGTACACCGTGTATGGAAATCCATGTTTCAACCATTACGTGATTTACAACAATTATCGAATGAAGTGTCAAAAGGAAATTATTCTCACACAATAAAAACAGATCGTCAAGATGAAATCGGTCAACTAACGAGAGCATTTAATCAAATGAGTGTATCTTTGGAAAAACAAGAAGAACGAAAGAAGGAATTCACCTCCAATATTGTACATGAACTACGTACTCCTTTAACTTATATTGGCGGCTATACTGAAGCATTAAAGCAAAAAACATATGATTCTTCGGAAGAAGCCGGAAATTATATAATGACGATTCAAAAAGAAACAGAACGGTTAAATAAATTAATAAATGATCTCGTAGATTTGGATTATTTACAGGAAAATCTGTACACTACGAACATTCAACCAATTGCTATTACACAGTTATTATTAGATTCACTACAATTTTTCGATATACATGTAACAGAAAAAAACATTAAACTAAACCTAGATGTAGATGAAACAATTATCATTTCAGGAGATGCACAACGAATACATCAAGTCTTTTATAATACGATCGATAATGCCATTAAATATTCAGAGCCTCTTGGAATTATTTCTATTCAACTCAAGAAAATAAACAATAAGGTACAATATAAAATTAAAAATGATGGAATTATCATCCCTAAAGAAGACTTAGCAAGAATTGGTGAGCGCTTTTTCCGTACAGATAAAGCGAGAAATCGTACGACTGGCGGAACTGGATTAGGGTTGTCTATTGTGAAAGAAATTGTTCGCTTACATGATGGTACATTTACTATTAAAAGCAGTCCAACAACTGGAACAATCGTTATCATTCAACTACCTTATTTAACGATGGAAGGAGTGGAAAATGATTCATGAAAATCCGTCTTACTCTCTTCACTATCGTCTGTCTATTACTGTTGTCAGCTTGTAATGGAAATCAACCTTATGAGAAGAAGATTGACACATTTTCATTTATCGATCAAAATGAAAGGTCATTCGGTACAGAACAATTAGCGGGAACTGTTTGGATTGCAAGTTTTATTTTTGCTAACTGTGAAACAGTTTGTCCTCCTATGATGTTTGAAATGGCAACCTTACAAAAGGAAATTGAAAAAAGTGGACTAAAAGTTGAGTTTGTCACATTTACGGTAGATCCTAAAAACGACACTCCTGAAGTATTACGTGAATATGTACAACAATTTACGAACAATGAAGCGAATTGGCATATGTTAACAGGATATACCCAAAATGACATTGAAACCTTTGCAAGGGATCAATTCCAAACAATCGTTCAAAAACCAAAAAGCTCTGATCAAGTAATTCACGGGACAAATTTCTATGTAATCGATGATAATGGTTATATTCGAAACGAGTATAATTACACCGATGATTCCACTGCCGATGAAATAATAGAGGAAATCGAAGATATATATCCATAACAGTAGCAGTTTTCATAATAGAGTTGTTTCTAATTTTGGTATATCTAGCACGATTTCCTCCGTCACTAAGAACAAAAAACTAGCTCACTTCTACATAAATTTAATCCATAATAACATCTCCCATGACAAAAATTTAGTATCATGGGAGAGTGTCGTTACAAATTATTTTAGATTTATTTTGTTCGTTTACTACTTTCTTCTTTTTAGATGAATAACATCCGTAAACAAATGTATCATTAAAGCTACTAAAAAAATAAATGTAACGAGATTAAAATACGGGTATGTATAAATTGCAAACCATTCCGTTACTAGTTTAGTATCTGTAATCCAATGTGCATATCGACTCATCATATTGCCAGAATCATTTAATTTCGGTTCAAAACGTGTTCCATCTATTAGGAAAAATGCTATTTGCATGATGACGAAAATAACTAAACTTGAAAGCCATTTTTTCTTCACATTTCCACCTCTTTTAAAATGTTTTTCGTTGGTAAAGATAAGTTGATAGCATCCATGAAACTATATACAAAATTAATGTAAACAATAGTACACTACCGTATAGAACTAAATTTGATAAGTTCGTGATAAAATTAATAATAGTTGGTATGTGAGGTAACAACTTATCTACCCACTTTGGAACAATCCCTACTAAAAAAAGAAAGCTAATAAGTAGAACTAATGAAATATATCCCTGTTTTAAAATATTGAATAAAGGAAATGAGCATGCCGCAAATAAAACAAACATGCTTATACCAAAGCCTATTTGCTCCATAGTAAAGGGTTTATTAAAAATCAATAAAGTAATGGCTGTAAGTGCCACACTAAGCAACATATATACTAATGCCCCTAAATATCTAGCTGCAATAATTTCTTTTCGTGTATAAGGTAAAGAATTTAATAAAATATTCGTTTCAGCTTGTTCGTCATAAGCAAATGCATTGAACGGAATAAAAATACTCGCTACTAAAAAAATTATAACCGGATGTGTATCCATAAACACAAAAAACAAAATAAATGGAATAAAAATAAGCAATTGATTTTTTTGGATAATTGCATCACGTTTAATCAAATTAATCATATTGTTTCTCCTTTTTTGAGTAATACATAATCTCTTCGAGTGTCGCCTTTTCAATTAGTACTTCATCTTCAAACATTTGCTCCACTTCACTTATGTTGTTCGTTAAAGCTGTAAATCCTGCAGATGTACGTTCAATTCGAATAAAAGGTTTCTCCGTATCACGATCTAACAGTGAGATATCTCCTTTTACAACCGCATAATGATCCATTAACTCCTCTTTTGATTGATTAAATAGCAATCTACCACGTTGCATAAAAGCAATATAATCAGCAATTTTCTCTAAATCTGTCGTTATATGAGTAGAAAAGAAAATGGTACGATTCTCATCTACTATTAACTCTTGTAATAACTTAAGTAATTCTTGTCTAAAAACTGGATCTAATCCAGCCGTAGGTTCATCCATAATGATGAGTTCTGGATGATGTGAAAGTGCAAGTGAAAGAGACGCTTTCATCTGCATCCCTTTTGAAAATGTTTTAATGGCTTTATGTAAAGGTAATTCAAATTTATCTATGTAATGATAAAATAATTGATCATCCCATCGTTTATATGCAGGTGCAATAATTCGCCTAATATCTTTTAAATTCAAGCCTTCAAAAAAAATATTTCCATCATAAACAAACCCAATTCGCTCTTTAATTTCTTTTTCATTCGTTTTATAATCTAATCCAAAAACTTTTACTTCGCCTTGATCAGGCTTCAGTAAATTCATAATTAATTTAATTGTCGTAGTTTTTCCTGCCCCGTTTTCTCCAATGAACCCTGTAATGAAACCTTTTTTTACATGCATATTCAATCCTTCAATCGAGAAACCTTTTAAACGTTTAGATACGTTATTTAACTCAATGACATTTTCCATCTGAAATTACTCCTCATAAAGTATTTTTAATAATTGCTGTAATTCTTCAAGGGAAACCCCTAAATCTTTACTATTTTCAATGACAGCTTGTAGCTGTTCTTCAATAATTTTTAGCTTTTTTTCACGAATCATTTCTACATTTTGCTCTGCAACAAAAGATCCTTTACCAACGACGGAATAAATATAACCGGATTCTTCCAATTCCTTATAGGCACGTTTCGTTGTAATCACACTTATTTGTAAGTCTTTTGCTAAAGTTCTCATAGAAGGAATCGCTTGCCCTTCTTTTAATTCACCTGATAAAATAAGCGATTTTACTTGATTCGTAATTTGTTCATAAATCGGTTCCTTGGAATTATTCGAAATTAATATATGCATTTCTTCCCACCATTCCACACAATGTATATATACTATATACACATTATATACACAATTTTCTATTCTTGCAACTAGTAATTTTTTTTCTTGAATATAAAGACAATGTTGCAATAAATATTCACATACAAACATTTGAAATACGTCTATTAAAGCTATTCCTCGCCTTTCTCTCCTATTAATCATGTAATATATAATTGACATTATGTAATTTATATATTACATTGTAGGTGGAGGATATGATATGAAAAATGACGTAAAGATTGCCCGTATAAAAGCAGAATTAACACAGAAGGAACTTGCCGATGCAGTAGGTATTACCCGTCAAACAGTCAGTCTTATTGAAAAGGGAAAATATAATCCTTCTTTAAAATTGTGTTTACAAATTTGTTATGCAGTGAATGCAACGTTAGATGAAATATTTTGGATAGACAGGAGGGATTTTGATGAAAAAAATTAAAGACGAGAGATTAATAACGCTAAATTTACAAAACATAAAAATAGCTTATATCGTACAAACGATAGGTATTTTCGGTATTTTAGGCTATGAATTTTTCAAAAATGGTATGGAGGGCGTGACAAAAAACCCCTTATGGTTTGTCTTTATTTTAACCGCAATCGTTTATAATTACTTAAACATGAGTATAAACGTTGAAAACGAAAAAGAACCCAAAAATGCTACTAGGTCCTATATTATTAGTTTTATTGTAGTTATGGTATTCGCCATTACGTTCGGGGTACTTACCGCCATTACACCAAACTTTAACTGGAGTGATGGACTCCTTATAGGAGGCACTATTTTTATTAGTGGGATTATTCCTGTTTCATACATCTATCGACTTAGACTAAAACAAGAAAAGGATATGGAGGAAGACGATTAATCCCCCATCTAAAATTTCCCTTTAGATGATCATACGTGTAATTCGTACGTATGCTTTTCACAAAACTCTTTTTTAAAAACATGAAAACGCCCTAATGCAACCAAAAGCAATTGAAATTTCATTTCCTCAACAAACAGGTCAATTATTGTTAGAGAAATGATTTAAAATATTTCACGAAGATTAGTGGGAATGGAGAGCCTTATGTCAAAAGAAAAATGGATGCTCGTCACTTTAGGAATTATGAACTTCATCCTTGTCATCATGCATTTGACAGGGTATGTTCTACTCTTTTTAAAACCTACCGGATATATCATCCCTTTAGTTATAAATATTGTAATGATTATTGTAATCCTCATTAAATCAAAACTTTCTAAAGTATGGACAATTGTTGCAATAACTTCTTTTTTATTCATTAGTATACCTGTCATGTTGTTTTATAGTTTTATCTTACTGTTGCAGGATTATAGTTATACGGAAATCGATAACCCTTATAGAAAACAATCAGTTGTTATTGAGTATCGACATGCTACATTAGGGGAAACAACTTATTTTTACAATTTTTATAAAACAAAGTTCGGTTTTATTGGCAAGCGACTTAACGACCAATCAATTACTATCATGGTTCGAGATTATTCATCTGATATTGATGCTGAAGGTATTTTAGGTTTAGGAAATGAGGAATGGCTTTCTGAAAATACCGTCCGTTTCTTTACTCGGAAAGGGCCAAAAGATATACATTTAAATCCATTATAATCATTATTTAAAATAGAAAATACGGAAGAATCTATAGAATAAATAAGGGAAGGAATATAGAAAAGGTATCACCTTTTCTATTTTTTGGTGTAAATAAAGATATGTAACAACTTGGTTAGCTTTATTATGCAACAAATGCAACCATGACTGGTATCACAATCGTATCAAGTGATTGCCTAATTTTCTCAATGCTATTTACTTAAGGGAAATTAGCCTTATGATGAAATCACGGATGAAGAAAACAATACTTCTACTATTATAATTTTCAATGAATTCATATATAATAATAGTAGAAACCTATTGTTATAAATTTGGGAGGGAATTCGTTGGAACTAAAACAATTAGAATACTTTATCGTGCTATGTCAGGAGTTGCATTTCACACGTGCCGCGGAAAAACTAGGGATTGCCCAACCTTCTCTTAGTCAACAAATTGCATTATTGGAACATGAAGTAGGGATGCCTTTATTTGATCGAATTGGCAAGAAGAATATACTTACGGATGCGGGAAAAACCTTGCTCCATCACAGCTACAATGTATTTCATGAGATTTCTCAGGCACAAGCTGCAATTAGCGAGCTTCAAGGATTAGAGAGAGGTACACTCAAAATAGGCAGCCTTCTCACAGTTGTTAATTATTTGCTATCCCCAACAGTGATCGGGTTTCACCATGCCTATCCCAATGTAGAACTTTCTATACAAGGGTTACGAACTGGAGATATTTATAAAGGGTTATTACAAAATGAATTGGATTTGGGTATTATTTTTCTACCATTAGAACACGAAGACTTAGAGGCGATTCCGCTCTACAAAGAAGAGCTTGCTTTTGCTGCACCTAAAGATCATCCCCTTGCAAAGGAAAAGGGTGTATCACTTCAAGTGTTAAAAGAAACATCCACCATTTTATTGCCTGAAACCTATTTTCTACGGCAAGTAGTTAACGAACAATGTCGCTTCATGAATTTCGAACCGAAACCAGTGCTCGAAATGACAACAATGGAATCTATTATTCAAATGGTTAGCCAAGGTGTTGGTGTTACAATACTTCCAAAAGCTTACTTAGATTATATTAATCATGCTCAGATTACAACGATTCCTATTAAAGATCCGGTCATCACCACACAGATTGGCATTGCCTATCGAAAGAACAAACATCTGTGTGCCGCTAGTCGTGTATTTATGGAACAATTAATAAAAACAATTAAAGATGAACATATTAACTGACATCTGATTAAGGAGAATTTTACAGTCGCAATACTTTTTCTTTCATTGTGATGCTGAATGAATAAGGGGCATGGCTTTCGAGAAACCAGGCCCCATGGATTCCGTAAGAAGCTAGTCCGTTATCAAATTTTTATACTTTCTTTATTTAAGGAATTTGTTAGGAGGGAGCATCTGGATTTGAACCAGAATATAAGGTTTTGCAGACCTTCGCCTTGCCAATTTTACTATACTCCCAGATGAAGGTACACAAAACAGTACCTTCTTTTAAGGTCTACCCCTTAACATCCGCTAAACTTGCACCGAAATTGATATGATATACATTGTCATCAATCACTAATGCTGGAACCGATTTTACCCCAAGTTTTTCTGCTTCTTCAATACGATTTTTTTCTGTACCAAGATGTACTACTTCTGCAGTCACTTTTGATTTGTCAAGATAATCAAGGACCATTTGCTCCGCATCTACACATACTGGACAACCTGCATGATAAAAAATTGCTTTTGACATTTCCCCATCATCTCCTTCATTATTTGTAGCATTGCTACTTAATTCTCATTATAGAAGAAGCCCAAAAGTAAACAATCCCAAATTACCTATCATTATCATAGGGAATTACAATCGATTCATTATAGAAAATGTAATTTGGCTTTATGCACCATCAGACCACTGAGCATAAGTCAGGTGGAGTAAAAATTTATACATATTATTAAACGGAAAATTCTATTTATAAAGTGGAAAGTCTTAGTTCAAGAAGAAAGCAAATTACGGCAAAACAAAAAGTAATATATGAGCTAAGGCAAGATTATCCTGTGAAGACATTACTCAAAATTTCCGGTATTCCATATAACACTTATTATTATAAAAAATGAGTATCCCTTCTACTCAGAACATCTTCATGAACGATCGAAAGTTCGATATAATAGCTACAAATAACTGTTATTGAGGGGTGCATTTACATAGCTAAGTATTCAGGAATGAATCTAATTTCTTTTCAAAAGCAATTTCCTAAGCACGAAGCTTGTCACGATTATCTTTGTGTGAAAACACCAAGACGGTTGCTAGTGGGATAATCATTTTTTACCTTTTCTATTGACTTATTATAGCTGATCTACTCGATTCGTTGCCGCAATTTCTCCTATTTTCGTAATTTAAGAATTTCTTAATAAATGATTTAAGCATTTATTATGTTTTAACTTGTAAAGTTTGAATTAGCTTAAAAATCATTCGGAAAAAGGAGAATGTAATTGACAGAGAAAAAAGTGTATATACTTTTAACAGACACAGGCTCATTTTTTACAAAATTGATCAAACTATATACAAAACAACCTTATAATCATGCATCTATTTCCTTCGACCGACAATTAACGGAAGTCTATAGTTTTGGAAGAAAGAAGATGGCAAACCCTTTTCAAGCTGGATTTGTAAAAGAGGATATGAAGCAAGGATTATTTCAACAATCAGCCTGTGCTATTTATTCAATCGATGTAACCGAGGAACAATGGAACGAGATGAAACAGTTGGTAGAGAAGATGAAAGTACAAAAGGATACTTACCGCTATAATTTTCTGGGTTTGTTTGGGTATATAATGAAAAAACCGATAAAAAGAAAAAAAGCTTTATTTTGTTCTGAATTTGTTGCGAATGTATTAAAAAAAGGAAGCTTAATTGATTTCGATTTATCACCGTCGCTAATCGCTCCATCTGATTTTCAAAAAATTTTGGAATGGAATCAATTGTATGAAGGAACGTTAAAGTATTATCCTGATAATAAGAAAGAAAATAATTGGTACATGCCCATTGCTAATTAAATTTATGTGAAAAGGAAGAATGCCGATGAACGAAACAAAAATTTTAGTGGTGGAAGATGACAATGATATTAATCAATTACTTTGTAACATTGCTAAAAAGAATAACTACCATACACAACCTGCTTATTCAGGAACAGAGGCTTTAATATATTTGGATAAGCAGGACTGGGATTTAATTTTACTTGATTTAATGCTTCCAGGAATGGATGGGGAACAAATATTAAACAAGATAACAGAAAAAGTAACGACTCCAGTCATTATTATTTCCGCTAAAACGGAAAAGGAAACAAAAATTAATAGCTTAAAGATTGGTGCGGATGATTTTATCACAAAGCCGTTTGATATTGATGAAGTCGTTGCTCGTATGGAATCATTATTACGTAGATATAGAAACGCAAAAAAGCCTCAACAGGATGTATTGACCTATAAAGATATTCAATTAGATAAAAACACAAAAACGGTAACCGTTAATGGCTCTATTATTACTTTAACTGCACGGGAATATCAAATCTTACAGCTGCTAATGGAGTCACCACAAAAGGTCTTCTCTAAGCCTAATTTGTTTGAAAGTGTATGGGGAGAACCTTATCATGCAGACGATAATACAATTAACGTTCATATGAGTAACTTGCGCAATAAGCTCACAAAAGCTAATCCGGATGGGCAATATATTAAAACTGTATGGGGAATGGGATATCGCATGGAATCTTAAGATTTAATTAAGAATTTCTTTATACCTTTTTAAGTAATCTTTCCTATACTAAGGAAAGAAGCCAAGGGAGGTATGAATCATGAGTGAATATATTTTAAAAGCAAAAAATATAACAAAGACATTTAAAGGAGACAAAGCCCTTGACAACGTCAGTATGTCGATAAAAAAAGGGGATATTTACGGATTTATTGGTCAAAATGGTGCAGGGAAATCTACGATGCTCCGTATCATAACAGGTCTTTCTTTTCCAACAAATGGACAACTTGAATTATTCGGTAGTATTAAAGAATCCAATATTGTAGAAGCACAAAAAAGAATGGGAGCCATTATTGAGAATCCGGGCTTATTTCCCAACATGAGTGCCTATGACAATTTAGAAGTTCATCGTTTACAGAAAGGGATTCCAGGAAGAAGTTGTATTGATCGAACTCTTAAGCTTGTTGGGCTTCAAGATACGGCGAAGAAAAAAGTAAAGCATTTTTCTTTAGGAATGAAACAGCGATTAGGATTGGCAGTTGCACTATTAAGTGATCCAGAATTTTTAATATTGGATGAACCAACGAACGGCCTTGATCCAATGGGGATTGTTGAGCTACGACAATTACTAAAAAAATTAAATCGTGAGAAAGGTATAACCGTTTTAATATCCAGTCATATTTTGAGTGAGCTTCATCAACTTGCTACAAATTATGGCATTATTCATAAGGGGAAAATGTTAGAGGAATTATCAGCAAAAGAACTCGATGAAAAGTGTCGACAACATTTACAGATAAAAGTAGACCAATCAACGAAAGGCGCCATAATTATAGAAGAAATATTAGGTACAACAGACTTTGAAGTCATGCAGGATGGAAAAATTAAATTGTACGATTATTTAGATGATGTTCGAACGGTATCACAGACTTTAACAGAAAACGGGCTTATAATTGAGCATCTTTCACAAAATGGCGATAATCTAGAAAGCTATTTTTCCAAGCTTATAGGAGGTGTGGCTAATGATTAATCTTATTAGAGCAGAAATTTTTAAATTAACTTCGAATAAAACATTCTGGGTCCTAACCATTAGTATAGTCGTTCTTAGTTCTTTGCTTCATTTTCTTGTTATCACAAACTGGTGGATGATGACAGGTACCCCTTTCGAATTAATAGGGCTTAGTAAATGGAATGGTTTATCTCCATTTATCACCCCACTGTTCTTTAATGTAATTATTAGTACACTAGCTGCCTTTTATATTTCTACAGAATTCTCAAAAAGTGGAGTGATGAAAAACCAAGTGATGACTGGCCATAAGAGATCCCATATATTTATAGCAAAATATCTCATTTACTCGATTGGCTCTATTATTACAACTATCTTGATTCCATTGTTAACTGCAATGATAATGGTTTTTTTATTGGAGAATGGGGAAATATTTAACCAAGAGAATATCTCCTATATTGCAAGAGCATTCAGTTTGTTTTCTCTCCATTTTGTATGCTTTACAGCGATCGTTTTCATCATAACTATTTTGACCGAGGATAGCGGAAAGACCATTCTTTTTACACTATTAGTAGCGATTTTGATGTTTATTGTGGAAAAATTTATAACATCAGATGTTGTGAAGCAACTATATGAATACACGTTCTTCCATCAATTTACTAACGTATTTAATCCATTTATTTCTAGTGGAGATATTGTAAAATCGCTTGTGATTGGAGCCGTTTCGTTAATCATGATTATTTCTTTTGGAATAATTGCTTTTAATAGAAAAGAAATCAAATAAGCAGGTGAAGCAATGATTTACCTAGTATTGATCTCACTTATCGTTACGATATTCTATATGGTACGCTTATTTCTTTTAAAGAAGGAAATAGGCAAAATAACAACCCAGCTACAAAGTTATACGAATCGTAAGAACGATAAGAAAGTGGATATGGCACTAATTGATAAAGATATAGAAAAGCTAGGAGTAGAGATTAACAAGGTCATAGATTTGTATGTCGCTGAGAATAGAAAAAGAATACAATTTGAGATGGAGCAAAAACAACTGATTGCAAATATGTCTCATGATTTAAGAACCCCGCTTACTTCTATTTTAGGCTATATCCAAATGGCAGAGGATCAGGCTATCTCTACTAACGAGAGAGAAAAGTTTCTTACTATAGCTAAAGAACGAGCAAATAGATTGGAAATCCTGTTAAAGGAATTTTTCGATTTGAGTGTGATCGAGTCTTCAGATTATACATTAAAATTAAAACGTATCAACCTTAGAAATATATTAATGGATACACTTATAAGTTTTTATGAACGATTCCAGGAAAAAAGCTTAGAACCGACTATCCATTTACCGGATGAGGATATCTTTATTATGGCGGATGAATCAGCTGTCCAAAGAGTAATCGAGAATTTACTATCCAATGCAGTAAAGCATTCCAATGGAAAAATTAAAGTTCTACTTGAAACAGAAGAATCCACAGCGAAGCTCATCATTTCTAATAATGTACAATCCATTACCGTTAAGGATGTAGAGAGGATGTTCGACCGATTCTATAAGAGGGATCAATCTCGTACATCAAATAGTACAGGTCTGGGCCTATCGATTGTGAAAAGCTTAATGGATAAAATGAATGGGACGATTGATAATCAGTTAAAAGACGATAATTTGTCTATCACATGCAAGTGGAAAACAATAAGAATGAGATAATTTCGGTTCAATGTCAAATGATAGAGTGACGTAATCAATGCGTCACCTTTTTTATACCGTTGATTTCCATTCCGCCCATTATGCTTACCGTAAGTACGTCCTCAATCTCCTCGTTTCGCTAGCCTCACTGCGGGGCTTTCGGACTCATGCTATTCCCACTGGCGTCAAATGAGCTCCATTCCAATCAATTATTTAGTTAAATGACCAAGTTATTTACGGTATCTTTAAATGGATGATTAAATAAAACCACAAAAAAGCCCAACTGAACATAAGCCAGGTGGGAGTAAAATTTATACATATTATTAAATGGAAAATTCTATTTCAAAAAGTTGAAAGCTATGTTCCTCTCTATAAACATTTAAAAATATATTTCAATGGAGCTTCCGCCAAACTGGACGGCTATGTATAAACCGTCCTATTTGCTCTATATTTTAATTTTCTCTTTTAGTTGATCCTCCTATTTTCCAAGAGGCTAAACTTATGACCCCACCAACTACAATAAAAATAATATCCATAACAATTTCAAATCCTTGAAACGCATTAATATAATTTACCAAAAACCAGCTTTTTCCACCATTAGTCAAATGATTAATTAATCCGCCTACTCCCTGTATAACAAAAAGTAGACTAAGTCCGCTGATTATTTCTTTCATGATGAACACCTCATTCATAATTTTTTAATTTAATATGCCTCTAAGTCCGATATTGAAAAAAACCGCACCTATTACTCCGATCGCTACCAACAGTGAGGAAATCGGAGCTTCATTTAATTTTGATCTAATTTTATTTAGAAATTGTTGCAGTCCCTCTTTAAACATCAAATTAACCCCTAACAAAAGAAGAGAAGGAAGCACCATTACAAGATTGTAGCCAATTATAATAAAGATAGAAGAGGAAGGCTCAATTGTTAGGTGATTCATTAACAAAATGGAATAAAAGTACGGCAAAGCAGTTACAAATTCAATTAGAAAAACAATGATACCTAACATGATCATTCCCTTTATCGTTGTTTTTTGGGGTATAAATGAAATTAAACGTTTTTTTGTATTATCATTTGGTTTACAAAAGCTAATTAGAGCCATAACTGCTCCAAAAAGGAGATAAAACCAATTGATAAAATCAAATTCAGATAATGTTCCTATTTCTTTCAATAGTGAATCTCCACCAAAGTATAGGAATAAGCCCACCAGAAAATAGCCAAACTGCGTAATAAACAAAAAAACAAGCAAGCGAGAAGATAATTGATTAGGCTGTGTCAATAATAAATAAGCTGTTACAGCAAGTACACCAGGACTTAATATATCAATTAATGCGCAAATAGAAATAATTAGCAAAGCTATCGATGTGTCTATTGATGAAGAAGGCATCAATGCTTCAATACTTTCGATCAAATATAGAGTCCCTCCTTTATATATGTTATAATTTAAATAATACAGTGTGTTAAAATTATAATAACACACTGTGCTAAGAAAGGAAAGTGATTTTATGCCAAGGATTGTTAATCATGAAAAAAAGAGGAAGTCAATTGCTGAGGCCGCTTGGAGTATTATTAAGAAAGAGGGAGTCGAAAAAGCATCTATAAGAAGAGTTGCTATTGAAGCAGGCATGTCTGCTGGAGCGTTAAGACATTATTTTTCAACTAAGGATGAAATGTTATTATTTATCATGGATTATTATCTGGAAGAAGGGGAAAAACGTTCTCAAAGTAAAAGTTGGTCAGACAATCCATTGCAGGCGGTTGCGGAAGTTTTATTAGAGCTTATACCAATTGATGAAGAAAAGAAAATCGAAACGAGTGTTTGGTGGATCCTTGCACTTCAGTCACTTACAAGTGATACTTTAAAGGAAAAAAAAGATGAAATGACTAATGGTATGTATGAATTAGCAAGTTCAATGATCGAGATATTAGCTATACAAGGGATTTTATCTGATTCAACTAATGTAAAATTAGAAAAGAGTAGGCTTGCAGCATTAATTGATGGATTGTCCATTCATGCTTTGTTAAGACCTGACGTCTACTCTCCAGATAAGGTGAAGGAAGTAATCCGCTATCATTTAGAAACACTCTGCAATGAAAGTCAATTGAGTTAGTTAATCATGTTTCCATATTATTCAACGGGTTAGTAGATGTAAAAGGCGATTAACTATTTGCGTCAATCGCCTTTGTGAATATTTTTTTATCATTTTAAAATCATTTTAAATGATCAAGTCTGTTCTCTACTTTACTTCTTGTCAAAACCACATTCGAGACAACGTTCTGGTGGCTGGTTTGCTTCCACTTTAAACATCATATCTGTTTCATTTTCTTGAGGTGGTTCAATTGCTGTAAGGTCTGGTAAGAATAATAAGTCAGTCATGGGTACATCCTTTGCTGTTCTTTTGGTGTTAGGACATTGATTATAGATTTAATATCAAATTCATAATTATCAATTATTATCTCCGCCAATTGCTCTTAAAACATCTCACATACCACTTATATTAACGTAGTTGGAAAATAGTGTGGGAATGTTCATTTTATAGATTGGTAAAACTAACCACCAGATACTTTAAGTCTGAATATTTACGAATTCAAATATCTAATCAGTAAGTATCTATTCAAAACCAAAAACTAATGAATTAATGTCTGTAAGTCTATTCAACTATCCTTAATCCAATAATTGAAACTATAATCCCGAAAATGCATACTATACGCAAGGGACTTTTTGATTCCTTATAAAATAAAATGCCGATGACTGTAGCACCTACTGTCCCGATTCCTGTCCAAACTGCGTAAGCAACATATAATGGAATTTGTTCTAGGGACATACGTAAAAGAGACAAACTGATGATAAAACCTCCAATGAGAATTACGTAGGATAACCAGCTACCCTTTTCAGATACTCTCTTTAATCCAACAACCCCAACAATTTCAATTAAACCTGCTAGAATCAAATATACCCAACTCATTTATTTTTTGTCCTCCTGTTCATTCGAGGATATTTTTAAACCGATAATAAATACAACAAGTAATAATACTAATAAAACTTTCAAAAGGCTGATTTCCTCTTGAAACAATACGAAATCAACAACTACCATCCCAACTACACCAATACCCGTAAATACTGCATAGGAAGTTCCAACACCTAATTGCTTTACTGATTTAATGAGCAAATCAAAACTAATAATCAGCACTATAATTAATGGACCTGCAAGCATATCCATTTTTAAAGCAGATACCCAAATAATTTCTAATAATCCTGCTATGACCAAATACACCCATGCACGACCTGTTCTTCCTTCTTCCTTTTCGTCTGATATCTTTTCGATTACTAACTCTTTTTTACCTTCTGTACCTTCTTTTATCTTCTTCGGAAATATAGTCTCTATTATCTCTAATATTAGATGAATAATTAGAATCGTTTTCCATATAGCACTAATGGTGTTAGCCATGCTATTTTGGTAAATATTTACTCCGTGGTTCAAAAAGTTATCCTTTATATATTCCTTATAATCCACACTTCCTAATTCAGAAAGTGGCACTAGCCCAAAAATTTGTACAAAAAGTAGATGAATACAAACAAATAAGATTACATGATAAAGGAAAACGTCCCATTTTGCACCACTTCGTTTCATCTTGTTTGCCATTGGTTCTACTCCCTTCACCAAAATTTCTAAAATACAGAATGGCTAACCAATACTGTTTAACTGCCCAAACCAATGAATGCCATCGGCTAGTATTCTAGCTTTTAGATGATAAGTAGTTCCTAAAAGACTTCTGACGCACTGCCCATGACTATCTTCGTTTCATTCTATGATCCCTCCCGTTATCCCCCAAACTTGTTAATAAACCATTTATTAAACTTATTCGGTTATAAAAAAGTTGAATGTACCTTACAAATGATTTAATTGCTCATGAAGGTCCTATTTCACCACTTTGATAATGTCCAACCACTTTAATGTTGCTATAGTGAACTCAAGAACCTAAACATCCCCCTTATTTATTTTACACACTGGGATAAAATTATAATAATGCGGTGTGTTAAAAAAGGCAAGAGGTGATTTGAGTGCCGAAAATAGTTGATCATTTCTGCTTCTGTTATTCAATTAAATTGCCCAATTCTGGAAGAGTCCTGAACAAATATTAACTGATATGGTGGAACACGAGAACAGATTTTCATTTGAAAGATTTCTTTTCATATTCAATGAACTTCAAAATTCGATCATTAACTAAATCCGCTGGCAACTGATGTCCTGCCTCTGGTAGAATCTCTACTTCAACATTTTGCAATAGCTTTTTTGCTCGGGTGGCTGCACGTTTGGAATTGTGCATAGGGCTTTTCTCTCCTAAAAGCACCAGAGTTGGTATTTTCACGGATTGAAGCTCCTCATCACAGATATATTGTGGAGGAATGCGTTGCATCTTGTATTCACGCATAGCTGAAACCACTAACTCCAGCTGTAGTTCGTTGGAATAAGAACCTGCACTGCTCCAATAGATAAATGCTCTACGAACAAAGTCAGGTCCAATTATACTTGCCCAAATCATAAACGGCCACACTATAAACTTTAAACCAGCGAGTGCACGAGCTGGTTCGATTAGTGTAATTGATTGAAGCAACTGTGGTGAATGCACTGCTTGATTCAGGGTTATCCAGCCACCATAAGATGCACCAATTAAATGCACTTTTGTCACATCGAGAGCAGTCAATACTTCGTCTAACCAAGAACTATAATCTTCTGCACGTTGAATAGGTGATTTTTGGATACTTTTACCTGCATCGCCAATTGTATCCACAGCAAAAACCGGATGATTTTTTCCCAACTCTTCAACAAAATTTGCCCATGATGCTGAAGTGCCGTTCGCTCCATGAAGTAAAACAATGGGAATCCCATCCTTTGCCCCAAAACTATATACATGTGTCAGTCCGTAACTTGTTTCTATGTCTATTTCCTGACGCGAACTTGGCCATTGTTCCATTGCTTTGTCATAAATCCTTAGGAACTTTATTTCAGCTTCTTTATTGATAAACTGTCCAACAGTTTTTTTCTGTTCAGCACTCTTCGTTATTTGTAGCTGCTCTTTTTTTTGAACCAACCCTATTTCTCCTCTCTAAAATAGTTTCTTTTGTATCCTCACACCATGCAAGTGCTGTTTCATTCATGCGTTTACCATAGTCCAATGTATACAGCCAATAGGGTATATCGTCCTTTTCTTTTTGTTCCAAAATACTTTTTTCGATCTCCATAAAGATGACTTGCTTCGCTTTTAAAAGTTCTTTTTGCATGTCAAGATGTGCCAATACTTTTTCAAATGAAAGATGCCTACCAAAAAATATTTTTACAAGAAGTTCATTTCGCTGAATGTCTGTATCTAAAACAGGTGCTTCAAGCCATTGTATAAGCTTTTCGCGTCCTTTTTCCGTAATTTCATAATGTTTTCTTCCTAATGGATCACCATCAACTTGAATAACGATTGCAAGACCTTCATCAACTAGTTTTTTCAGAGCAGGATATATTTGACCATAGCTCATCTTCCAGAAATAATTGAAGCTCGTATCCATTACCTTCTTAATCTCATATCCAGTTTTACATCCAATTGTTAACATGCCAAGAATAATAAATTTGGTTTCAGTTTTCATTTCCATCCTCCTAATATATCTTTAAGATATATTTTATAGATATATTATCATAAGCTGTATGATGATTCAATACAGAAAACCCAATACGGTATTATCCGTATTCAACATTAAAAGCAAGAGGTGATTTGAGTGCCGAAAACTGTTGATCATGATCACAAAAGGAAAATTATTGAAACGGAAGGCATTGAAAAAGCATTTATCCGAGAATTGCATCTGAAGCTGGAATGTCTACCGGAGCACTAAGACATTATCAACTCCTGTAAAATCATTCTTCTTGATTCATCAAGCTTTGAAAAAGATAAAATATAGATATAGAATGTATGCCCATGTAAGTCAAATTCTTCAATATATTTCTCAATATTACTTTTTTGGGATTCTATTTTTTCTATTACGCACTTTTTAACGTGCTCTCTAAATTCATTATTTTAAAAAAACAAACTAGATTGACTTCCTGCAAGACCTTCTCGTTTACCGATATTAGATAAGTTTTAACAAGGTGAGCCAAATGTAGTGATATGAACAGGTGGAATTTCTCCACCTTTTACTATGGTAATATCTCCTAAATGATGTATGTTAGGAAAATGTCGCATCGTAATTGATATAGGTACTTTCTCAATCTCACTTGCCCATATTGGTCGAATCCCATAACAAGAAGCAGCTAATGGAAATACACCAATCCCATCAAATAAACTTCCTAAAGTTAGTTTTTCCATATTCCACCTTCTATTCTCCGTTTTTAAGCGTAAAAAAAGACGTTCATTTTATATGAACGCCTTAGACTATTTTTATTCTATTTTGTTCCCACACCCCGGATCAATTACCACCGAAACGGTAATGTGGTTTTTCAATCTTTATTTCTCTTTTTATCCCTTCTCCTATAAACACGAAATGCTTGTGAAAGTGTTTAAAACTAAAGATTTCTATATAGTTTCTCTTTGTAGCAATGCCACTAGTTCCGCATGATGCGTTTGCGGAAATTGATCTACTGGTTGTACTTTTTCCAGTTTGTAACCAAATGCGCTTAACTCCTTTATGTCTACAGCGAACGATGCAGGGTTACATGAAACATAAACAACACGTTCCGGTTGAGCTCGTCCGATTCGACGCATTACCTTTCCACCTGCACCTGATCTCGGAGGATCAAGTAATAAAACATCTGGTGTGCCAAATTGTTCTAACACTTCATCGATTCCGTGTCGAGCATCTTTAGCAAGAAAATACGTATTATCGATGCCATTATCTTTTGCATTACGTTTCGCTGACTCAATGGATGTTTCTACAATTTCAATACCAGCTAATGATTTCACTCGTTTTGCGAATGGTAATGAAAATGTGCCGACCCCACAGAATAAGTCAATCATCGTATCTGTTTCTTTCACATCTGCAAATTCTATTGCATAATTTACTAAATTTTCGGCTTGTTTTGGGTTAGGTTGAAAGAACGTATCGAACCACAGACGATAACGATATCCCATCAACTCATCATAAATAAAATCACGACCAAGTAACACATGCTCTGCTTCCGCTTGAGCGCGATCTGCCAAATCACGATTTTCCAGCCATAACAGACCTTTTACAGATGGATATTTCGTTTCTATTAATTCAACTAACTCGTCCACATATGCAATGTTCTCAGGACTTTCTGTAGCAAAAATCGCTAATAAAATTTCGCCGGTTTTAAATCCGCGACGTACCATCACATGACGGAAAATTCCTTCATGTGTATCTTTGTTATACCCACTATATTCATACTTTTTCACCCAACGGGCAATGTCTAATACAGCTTCTTTCATTTCCTCATGCATTAAGTAACATGTTTCCAATGGGATAATACGACGAAAATTTCCTTGTTCGTGCAATCCTAATGAACCATCTGTTGCAAAAGTAAATTCCATTTTATTTCGATAAAACCACGGTTCGTCCATGCCAAGTGTATCAGCAACTAAATTGTCATCAAATCCTTCTCTTCGAACCATTTCTTTCACATAATTTGTTTTTGTTTCTAATTGTCCTTCATAACTGAAATGTTGCCAAATACAACCACCACACAGCTCAAAATGAGGACATCTCGCCTCCACTCTTTGTGGATGGGGTGTAATGATTTTATCTGGTTTACATTTCCATCTTCTTTTTTCTGGACGTTCCACTGTTACTTGAACATCTTCTCCAACTAATGTATATGGAATCGTAAGTCTTAGTTTACGTTCATTTCCTTTTTCATTTTTTCTCCAAACAGCTGCTTGTCCTTGCCCTTTATCATTTAAACGATGAATATTCGTTGTAAATGTTTCTCCTTTTATCGTCACAAGTAAATCCTCCTAAACTTATTACATATCATTTATTATAATTTATCTACGTGGGAATAGATAGTTTCTTTTCCATGTAAAAGCATCCTTCCATAACCCGAAAGGATGCTTTCTTTCATTCGTTATTTTCTCCATAAATTTCAATAATTTGCTGAAGTACTACTGGTATACTCCTATAATAACTTTGTTCTTCATAACAATCTTGTTGTAATAGGCTAATTGTCCTTTCATTTCTACACCTATTGCGACAATTTGACCATCATTTTATCTTGCTCGTCTAAATTAGAAATATATGATTAATCGATTTTGATCGTTAAAATTGGCAATTACTTCAAAAGCAATATTTTTTAAAACTAGATTCTGCCATTAAATGAATTTTTCACTTATTTAAGAGCCGTGAATAAATATATATAAACGAAAGGAGATAGTTACCTATGAAACAAACTTGGCTACCATCGTTAAAAACGAAAAATCCACAAGAAGGATTTGAATTAGCTATTAAGCTTGCTCAAAAAGGGGTAGAATATACACAACCGTCTGAGGCAATTCGAAACAAATTACGACCAAAATATTCGAGAAATGCAAATAGCCTAATTCATGCTTCTGAAGTAATAGCTATCCATTTCCAAACGGTTGCAAGAGCAAATAATTATTGGCAAAGAAGGTAATGCTTATTTCTGTTCGTTCATATTTGAACGAACAGAATATATCGTTATATCATTTCCACATAACTCTCTAGCCTTTTTTCGAGCTTCTGCTTGTGTTCGTCCACGGACTGTATGTTTAATTCCATCAGATGTTTCTACAATAAACTTCTTTTCTCCACATCTCATTACTCCATACTCCTTTATTCATAAAAATATTATTCCCACTTGATATCATGCACCATCTGTTTGTTCTAAAAATTTTATATGATCCAATTATAAAAGTTAGTTTCTATACCAATCATAAAGGAATAGCAGAAATTAATATAATAAAATAACCTATTTTTTGTAAAAAAAGAAACATAAGCATTACTCTGCTTACGTTTCTATTTGTTTATTTTCTTCGTATAATTTTTTAATCTCGACTGTTTTAATTTGGTATCCTTCAATTTCTAATACAGTAAATCGGAAGTTTTCATATTCTAACGCTGTACCTACTTCTGTTGCATCTAAATTTTTCGCAAAAATCCAACCACCGATTGTATCGATATCTTCTTCATCTAGATGTGTGCCAATCAATTCATTTATTTCATTCAGTTGAACTTTACCAGAAACGACTAATGTATCATTTTCTTTTTCTTCAATTTCCTCTTGTTCATCTTCGTCAAATTCGTCTCGAATTTCCCCAACGATTTCTTCTAAAATATCCTCTACTGTAACGAGTCCAGCTGTCCCACCATATTCATCAATGACAACCGCCATATGGATTCGATCTCTTTGCATTTTTAATAATAATTGACGAATTGGTGTTGCTTCTGATACATGAATAATTGGTCGAACATACTGATCTATCGTGTCAGGTTGTTCATCTTTTAAACGTGCCGTAAAAATTTCCTTTACGTTTACAAGTCCAATTATATTATCTTTATCCCCATCCGCAACTGGATATCTTGTAAATTGGCCATCATAGACAACATCTAAGTTCGTTTGAAAACTATCTTCTTTATAAAAACAAATCATTTCTGTACGTGGAACCATAATTTCCTTTGCAACTCGTTCATCAAATTCAAAAATATTATTCACATACGTCATTTCAGATTGGTTAATTTCACCGCTCTTATAACTTTCCGATAAAATAATGCGTAATTCTTCTTCTGAATGCGCAACTTCATGTCCATCCATCGGTTTAAAACCGAATAAACGAATGAATATACGAGCAGATCCATTTAATAACCATATAAATGGATACATGATTTTATAGAAAAGAATTAATGGTCTTGCTAAAAATAATGTAATAGCTTCTGATTTTTGAATGGCTATTGTTTTCGGTGCTAATTCCCCAATAACGACGTGTAAATACGTAATCGTAAAGAAAGCAATACCGAATGATAAGACAGACGAAACCGCTTGATTTAAGCCTAACTCATCAAACAATGGACCGAGTAATCGCATAATGGTTGGCTCTCCTAACCATCCCAGTCCAAGGGCTGTAACTGTAATTCCTAATTGACAGGCAGATAAATAACCGTCTAAATTTCCTAAGATTTTCTTTACAAGTACAGCATTTTTATTTCCTTCTTCAATTAAATAATCAATTCTTGTCGTTCTTACTTTTACAATAGCAAATTCCGTCGCCACGAAAAATGCTGTCATTAAAATTAATAAGGCGACTAAAGTTATATTTAATATAATCAAATATGTTCCTTATACCTCGATCGATACAAGGAATTCACCTCCTGATTAGGTTTCCTTTTCGTTATTTTTCTTTAAAACGAAATAGTTATATTTTTGCGTCACCTACTTATCCATATTTAAGGTAAATTCCTTTTAATTTTATCATAATTCTGATTAAAATTACATTTAGAACTATTTAATTCCGCAATATTTAATATTTTTTTCGATCAAATAGTTACAACAAGAAGAGTTTAAAAATAAGTTAGTAAAAGGCTTTAAAACATGAATATTGAATGCGAGATCATCGTCCCCGAACAGATACTTAACTATTTCGATTTATCATTCGTATTTCTTTAACTTCTTAGCTTACCTAAAAATTTTTTCATCATTATAAGCATTAACGATCCGTTACAATAATATACGATACCTTCACTGGACCATGTACACCAACTACTAAATTATATTCAATATCTGCACTATTACTTGGACCGGACACAAAATTCACACATGAGGCAATCGCTTCTCCTCTTTCAATTCGACAATTGATCTCCTCAGCTGCTTGTGTCATACGTGGTACTATCGTACTTAACGGAATAATACCGATAAATGTTTCTGGTAAGAGCCCAATCGCTCTTCCTTTATCTTTATCATTAAACATCACCATTGTTGCTGATTCTGCTAACGTAATATCTGAAAACATTATACCCGTTTGTGCCCGTTCTGTCACGATGACATTTTCCTCACCATTGGCTGGATCCCAACGATAAACAAAATCTTCCTCCGAAAAATCTTTTAAACCAAACGCTCTAAAACGGTCGTCCTTGGAAATAACTACCTCACCATGTCCATGTACTTTCACTAAATTTCGTAATACGTTATCTAATGATGCAGCAGTCGTTTCAACTACGTCGGTTAAAATTTTTTCACATTCTTTATAAAACACCGGTAAAAGGTCTGCACCTGTGACATGTGCTAAAACATCCTTTTCTGGTGTATATAATCGCTTCGGACGCTGAATTGGTTGTGACATATCTCTCGGTTTGCGATGCATTTTTCCTGCGATTTTTTCTAAAAATTCTGTTCTATGTTGAATAGTCCCTTTATTCATGATGTTCACCAGCCTTATATTTTTTGTCATTGACGGTATTCCTTAACTTCTATATGATAAATGGGATGTTTTTTTCATCAACTTCATCTATTCTTACCATATTTTATATAAAGGAGGGTCCTATTCGTGCAAGTTTTTTTCGCTATTACGATATTTGTTATTACGCTCATTCTCGTTATTTGGCAACCTCGTAATCTATCAATCGGATGGTCTGCCTGTGGTGGAGTAGCTATCGCTATTATCGTCGGTGTTGTCGATATAAAAAGTGTTCTCGAAGTTACCGATATCGTTTGGAATGCCACACTCGCTCTGATCGGTATTATTATTATTTCATTAATTTTAGACCATATCGGTTTTTTCGAATGGGCCGCACTCCATATGGCACGTATTGCGAAAGGAAATGGAGTCCTTATGTTCATTTATGTGACCATTTTAGGGGCGATTGTCTCTGCCTTATTTACAAATGATGGAACTGCGCTCATATTAACACCAATCGTATTAGCGATGGTGCGCGCCCTTCATTTTGATGACAAGATGGTATTTGCTTTTATTATGGCAAGTGGATTTATTGCCGATACTACGTCCTTACCTTTTATCGTAAGTAACTTAGTTAACATCGTTTCAGCAGATTATTTTGGTATTGGCTTCATGGAATATGCGATACATATGATTGTGCCGAATTTATTTGCATTATTCGCAAGTATAATCGTTCTTTATTTATATTTTCGGAAAAGCATCCCAAAGACATATCCTATACATCAGTTAAAACAACCGAAAGAAGCAATCCGCGATAGAACATTATTTTATCTAGCTTGGCCAATATTAGGGATTCTTTTATTGGGATACTTTGGTAGTGAATTCATACGTGTGCCTGTTTCTATGATCGTTTCGATCGTTGCTATCCTATTTTTAATCGTTTCTAGAAAAAGTCCCGTTGTAGATACGAAGGAAATTATGAAAGGTGCTCCATGGGCTATCGTCTTTTTCTCCATAGGAATGTATGTTGTCGTATACGGGTTAAGAAATGTTGGATTAACGAGCTTGTTGGCCCAACTAATTGATTTTGGAGCTTCACATGGATTGTTTATCGGAACGATGGTGATGGGTTTTCTATCTGCCATGTTATCATCAGTGATGAACAACTTACCTACCATTTTAATTAATACACTTGCAGTTGCCGAAACAGATCAAATTGGGGTCATGAAAGATGCACTTATTTATGCCAATATTATCGGTGCTGATTTAGGTCCGAAAATCACACCAATTGGATCATTAGCAACACTATTATGGCTGCATGTGTTAGCATTAAAAGGAATCAAAATTTCATGGGGAACTTATTTTAAAGTAGGAATTGTGTTAACCATTCCAGTTCTATTCATGACATTATGTGGATTATATATATGGTTACTCATTTTGCAATAATATAGAGGCAACGGTAACATTTCAAGCACAAATTCATTCCGACGAAAGTATCCGTTCTATAAATAATCACTGTCAAAACAAAACACGTTTGTCCATGTGATCATGGAACAAACGTGTTTGTTCTATTTACAAGTTGCCTTTTCATACTTGTCGATTCACTTTTTTCCTCCAAACGATGATACAAACTCCTATAATAGTTAAGACAGCCCCGACAAGCATGATCGTAAACATATTTGTTGCGGTGTTTGGTAAAGGTAATCCTTTTTCCGCCTGTTCCTCTAATGTATTATTTGCCTCCATTTCCTCTCCTACTTTTACAACTTCCACCATTGTCCCTTCTTCGTTCAATTGCTCATCTATTTTCGGAGTTTCGTCATCCCCTTTTCTTACATGTTCAACCTCCTTAACTATTACCTCATCTTTTTTTGACTCTCCTTCTGTCACTTCGATGTCAAATTCACCTTCATCTTGTACAGGCGTATCATCAAACTCTGGTCCTGGTGTTGGTACAGTTGGTGTTCCTTCGACAAATGCAGCATTATGAATCACATTTTCTTTCACATCATTTTCTGTTACTTCATATGTGGCAGTAGCGACAAGTATATCTCCTGGCTCCAAAATAACATCACTTATTTTCCCTGTAAAAACTTCCTCATTCACTGTTTCATATTGAATATCACTCAACCCTACCATATCATCGGTTAATTGAATGTTTCCAAGCGGTATATTTCCGTTATTTTTTATCGTAAATACATAGTTTATCTTTTCCCCAACTTCTACTTTGTCGTCATTTTCTAGCGATCCCTTTCCTACCTTCGTTAATTCAATCGAAGCTTGTTGATTTAATGTATTAATGATTGTCGTTCCGTCCAGATGCATCGTATAATGTGCGACATCTTTTTCATGCACTGTGTAATCAATCGTCTCTCCTGTTCGGTCATATAAAAATAAATCTTCAAAGCCAAAAGTCCATTTTCCTTCCCTATTTGCCATTACTTCTGTTTCCTCTACAACGATATGTTCTCCATCAGACGCACGAAGTAACTCCACCGTAATTTCATCCGGTCGATACACTTCATAGCCAAAATCTTGCCACTTTTTCTCTCCGATAACTGATGTAGATGCAGCAGATGCTTTCGGTTCTGGAAATGTATATGCTTCAGATGTCTCTGCGATAGGAATTAATACAGCCTTCCCATTCGTTTCATACAGTACGTTCGGAATCAACTGTTCCAGTTCTGTATCTATTTGTATTTTATACCGAATATTTATTTCATCTTTTGCGCCTAAATGTAATCCATCCACCATGACTTGATGATTGTCGACAAATACGGATACATCTTGAAGTATATGTTCATTTGTAGCAGTAACATAATAATGACCATCTGATAAAGTTTCATCTGAAGCCTTCGTAAAACCATCATTTTCTTGAATAATAAATTGCTCTCTAACCGGGTCTATTATTTTCCCATCGACAACTGTATCGACTAATTCTTTCCCGATGTTTTGTAAAGATGTTTCTAATTTTTCTACATCATCGATTAAATACGATTTGTCTGGAGAAGAAGCGATCTGCTGCACTAATTGTTCTGCTTCCCCTTTCGTAATCCCCTGTTCTGCCGCTAATTCCACTCCAACCGTAAAGACATCATACCCTTTATTTTGTAGTGCTTTACTTTCAGCAATCGTTCGATTTCCATGTGCCGCTTCATAATTTGATCCATCTCCTACCACAGACTTACGATCATCCGCATAACTAAATGTTGTTACACCATCCGTAATTAAAATAACCACTTTATTCTTTGCCGTACTCTTTGCTAACACTTTATTCGCTTCTTCTAAACCTTGTTGGGTAAATGTTCCACCATTCCATGTTTTTCCACGATTGGACGGCACATTACTCGGAAGCTTGTCCGTAATATCTGCTGGATTTTTAGTAAAAGTTTTAAACGAATAATTATTTGTCGGACCATGTTCATAGGTCGTTGCATTCCCAGTTGGCCAATGACGTTCTCTACCATCAAAAACAGCACTTCCATATGTAACTAGGGAAAATTGAAACATTGTATGGTCTGCATGCAAGATTTGTTGGACAAAATTGGTCGTAGCAGCCTTTGCAATACCGACACGATTTCTACTATCCATACTATTTGAATTATCATAAACGAGTACAATATCGGTTGTCGTTTGTTCGGTTTTTTCTTTTCCTTTTACATGTAAATCGATAAAGTATTCGCCAGGTTTATTACCAAAAGAAACACTTTTATTTATAATGGCTCGTTCATATTCTCGTTCCCCATCGCTATTTAAAATAGACCCGTGCCCTTCCTTTGTTTCTGTATGTTGTTCATTTGCAATGATAATATTCGTTTGTAGAAAAGAGATAGGAAAAGAAATAAATAATAAACATATGACTAAAAATACGATTGATTTTTTGCTACTAATTTTTAATGCATTGTTCATGAAAATTCCTCCTTATTTTGTTACTAATTTTTCTACTTATTGCATGAAATGACTTTTAAGAACATCGATTCTTTACACATACATAACAGAGTATATTGCTACGTCATCACATTAACTCCTTTGAATTTATTTTTGGTGTTGCACAATGCATACGTATATTTCATCATATAATTCATGTCAATAATGCTCGAAATTTACAAAATCATTCCAAAAATCGTTCGACAGATTAACAAAACTTATAGCCATG